>NZ_JBLWEM020000028.1:0-85329 GCF_048287365.2 Candidatus Electronema sp. JC
CTTTTGGCGCATAAACTGTCAGTTGAATAAAATCAACGAGTTGCAAAACCAACTGCGTAACTCCTATTTCTATTTTACGAAACTCCACGATCTATCTTTTAACTTGACTAAGTATTGTCGTGGCGATTTCATCCACACCAACACTATCAGTATTGACAGAAATCAAGTTTCTAATATTAACTTGATTCCAAAATGGATTGTTTTTAAACCATCCTTTTAACGGCTCTATCTCATGGAATGTTTTTTTTAGTTTTCTACTATCATTAACAACCCTGCTTGCAAGACTATCTTTGCTGGCTATTAAATAAATAAAATAAGTGACATAGCCGCCTTTTCTTAAAAAGTAATCAATTGAATAAAGATAGTTATTATTGTCTGGGCCAGAATAGCAAAATGTAGATATCAGACCATCGATATTTGACATCAATAGTTCAGTATAAAATTGAAAACGAAGCGAATCCCTGTATCGCCTATAATCTGGTGTATTGAAATCATAAAGTAAGGAAGCAATATCTACAGTTTTTGAGTTATCAAAAATTTTAAATCCATTTATATTAGAAATACTTAAAGATACTGTCAATTTTCCTGATGACGGTGGCCCAAGGATCAGTAGATGCTCTTTCATTCCGAGATATCTTCTGTTGAATCTTGGTTGTCTGGTAAAGAAGAATTACACTTATCGGACAAGTTGGATGTACATAGCACAACAAAAGAACATAAAGTCTCTCGTTTTTCTCTAGCTCGATTAAATCTTGATCTCTTAGAGAGATTTTTCATCACAAAATAAAAAACTACCACTAGGATAACTTGATACATTACAAGAACATCGTAAGAGAAGAAAATATAATTGTCAATCAACCTGTGAGCTACAATAGTGGCATAAATATAACACAGAAAAATTGTTGGTAATAAATAAAGACGAATTTGCCTTAATGCATTTTGCCTTTGACTGTTTGCAAATAAAACCAAACTATTATACTGAACAAATGATCTCATTAGAAAGTAATACTGTGAATTCCATGTATTTTCGTTAATACCATGCTCGCTAAATTTTGATAAAAATATCTTTTTCGCTGTATCTTCTAAAGCGTCACTATTCATCTGATTGATGATTTGTCTGACATTATTTGGATCTTCATTATATTTTTCAAAAAAATAAGCAGAACCAGATTGGATAATACCAAACGTATACCCAATTAAAACAAAAAATAAAAGATTAGCTGGTGAGTTTAATAAGGCAGCGATACTTTTAACTTCAATTATCCCAAATTCAACCGAGATGAGAATAAGCATAGAAGTAGAAACAGAACCAGGAAGTAAATATGCTACAAAGTCTGAGTAAGATATTCTATCTAGTATTTTTTCCATGTGTTTGGAATTCGTAATGTTTTATAGCGATATCAATTATTTGATAAACTGTTAAATCTTGATCAATATTTATTCCAGTAAGAAACAGGTATCTTGACGAATGCGCTAAAGCTGATGTGATATTATTTCTTGCTAATGCCTTACGAGCTTTCATCATTAAATGATGAGTTTCAGTTTTTATATATTGACGATAGTCTCTTTTTATAGTTGGCTCATCTATATCAGAAGAATTAATTTTAGCAATAGGTGCGCCAATTAAATATATTTCCAAATACTCATTTGTAACAATTCCTAAATCAATATAGCGAGTTGAATTATCACCATCGTAACAACAAAAGAATCGCCCGAACTGAGCATGTGTTATCAATGATTTTATCGATAGATTGTCTCTTTCCGTTCCGTGTTTCTCAAGTTGACTACACACATCTTTTGCATCTTCTGGAGTGAATTTCATTAATAAATCAAGGTCACTATCTTCTCTGCTTTCTTTATATCCATTTCTACTTCCGGCTAAGTATATATCAATAGGCTCCTTATCTATTATTGACAGAATGTACTCAATTTGTCTATTAAACAGACCATTCGTCAGAGACATTAAATAATTAATGCGCTTACAGAAATGTTCGGAATAGATATTATGCATAAATATTTTTTTACCTTGTCATAATAAAATTAACTTACAGCAATAGCAGGATATTCTGAATATTTTTTCATTTTTTCGAGAATTTCATTTTTAAATGATTTCGTCAATAAATATCGAAGAAAATCTTTTAACAAACAACTCTGCTGAAAAAATCTTCTTGCTACAGGTATAACAATTATCTACAAGAACACGATAATTTAACCCAGAAAAAAACAACTCTAATTTATTTAGAATATTACACTCATTAAAAATATCGTGTTGATACTGCTTATAAACTGGTAAGTTTGAATCTAACTCTACAGGCAAGGTAAGTCCAGTATTGTATTCTTCTATATATCTTGCTATTCCAGCTACATCTGTTGTAATTTGAGGAACACCGTTTGCCATTGCTTCAAGCAAGGCATAATTAAACGAATCGTGAATACTAGTATTAATATTGAAATCAGAGTTACAGACTATCTCCATAGGGTTGTCAAGTAATCCTGTATATACAATTTTAACGTTTCCAACAAGTTCCTCGCGTGGCGAGGTCGGGCCAATAACAAATAACTCTACATCACGGTGTATTGTTTGCGCTATAAGGATTGCCAACTTGATTGTCTGATCTATTCGTTTAACCGGTCGCATATTGCAATGACAAGACAAAACTAACGACCTATCATTTTTGATAAAATTTCTATCATAACTTTTTTTGTTGACATCAATCACAGGCGGTATTACCCGTATCTTTTTTCGTAAACTTGGAAATTTTTTTGAAATTTCATCTGAAAAACGCTCAGAGTAAGTAGCCCAATAATCAATTTCATCTGAAAGCATACGTAATCTAAAAATGTTGTTCAACTGTGGGCCGATCTCCCAGATGTCACTGCCAACCGGGAAAGACAATAACTTGATATTATATCCTCGTAAATTCAAGATATTCTTTGCAGTTATTGCTGCATTTAGATATGGAAAGAGATGGCTAGCCCATATAAGTATCTTCTCTTTTGTTCCAATCTTGAAAGCGATGTTTATTATTTTTTCAATCAACAATTCAGATAGTATTGACTCAAGTGACCCAATACTAGATATAGACATTCCATTGCCTAATATTTCGATTGGAAATTTTTTAGATAAACGTACAGCAGCAGGTGGATATTGATCAGTTATGTAGGTAACTGATTTAACCTTGCCCACTAATTCAGAAAGAAATTTACATTTTATTGTAGCAGCGCCGGCAAAAGTTCCTTTGCCACAGCCTATGATATGAATATTTCCCATATAAAACTCTTTGAATAACCGTTTGATTTTGCTTGACTGTTTCTGTCGCTATAGGCACCATTGTCCGAGCCGTACCCGTCCGAGGTCAAGGATAGAATGATGGTGGTCATATCCAACGCTGCGCTCTGTGATTATTACCCTCTTGTTACTATTCTCGGCAACACTATCAACCGTCCCTTATACTTCTCCTGATATTTCATATCATACGCAACCAGCTTCCGTGGATCGTGATCACACTGCGCAGATATTGCGTGACGTGTCTGACGAATACGGTCAACTGTCGGATCGGTTTTCATCGTCCCTATCCTTCTGCATAAGCTGAAAAGGTGTGGAGCAAACAGGAATCATATCTCTGCTGCCGCCCTCTGTCAACCAAAAACAGCCCGGACTGCTCCTGCAATCCGGGCTGTTTTTTTTCTCTGAAGCCGCTCAGTTACGCCGCCACAGCCTCCTTGACCTTCTCCCCAAAGGCATGAATCTGGGCCATGATGCCGTTCATGGTGAAGCGGCCCATGTCAATCGCCATGGTCGGGCAGCGGGCCGCGCACACGCCGCAGCCCTTGCAGGAGGCGGTGATGGTGCGGGCCTTGCGCTTGCCGTTGTCATCCTTATAGATGTCAATGGCCTTGTACGGGCAGAAGCTCTCGCAGGCCCCGCAGCCGATGCACTGCTCCGCATCAATCTGGGAGACAATCGGGGCCGGAGTCACCGAACCCTTGGCCAACGGATGACAGGCTCGGCCCGCCGCCGCCTGCGCCTGAGCCACGGTCTCATCCATCGAGCGCGGTGAGTGCGCCAGACCGCAGACATACGTGCCATCCACGGGCAGGTCAACCGGCTGGAGCTTGACATGCGCCTCAAGGAAGAACTTCTCTGCCGTGACCGGCACTTTCAGCATCTTGGCCAGCGCGGTCGGGTCTTCCGGGACAATACCGGTGGACAGAGCCAGCAGGTCGGCATCCGCCTCCAGCTCCTCGCCGAGCAACGGGTCAAAGTAACGCACCGTGACCGCATCACCATTCACGCTGACTTCCGGCTTGCGCTCCAGGCTGTAGCGGGTGAAGATCACCCCAAGCTGCCGCGCCTTGCGGTAGTCATCCTCCATGAAGCCGTAAGCCCGCATGTCGCGGTAAAGCACCACAATCTGCATCTCCGGCTGCAATGCCTTGAGGCGCAGGGCATTCTTCAGTGCCTGACCGCAGCAGACCCGGCTGCAATAAGTCAGGTCTTCATCCCGCGAGCCGACGCACTGAATCATCACCGCCCGCCTGGCCGCCTTGAGGCCGTCCTGCTCCGCAACCAGCCGCTGCTCCAGCTCAAGCTGGGTGACGATCTTCGATGATTGGCCGTAGCAGTACTGAGTCGGCTGATAGGGATTGCCGCCAGTGGCGAGCACGGTCACGCCGTGGTGAATCAGCTCGCTCGCGCCCTTGCTCTCGACCGTGGTGGTGAAGCTGCCGACATAGCCGGAGCAGGCTGTCACCTGCGCCTCAGTATGCACGGTGATGCGGGCATGGCCGTTTACCCGGTCAATCACCGCCTGCACCGCCTGCCGGGGATCATTGCCGCGCCGGTCAGCCGTGAGCAGCAATGCCTTGCCGCCGAGCTGGGTTCCCCGCTCAATCAGGGCCACATCAAAGCCCTGATCAGCAATGGCCAGCGCAGCCGTCATGCCCGCCAGTCCGCCGCCGACCACCAGTGCCGAGGGCGTGACCGGAAGCTCTGTTTCTTGCAGCGCGGTCAGGTGACAGGCTTTGGCCACAGCCATGCGCACGGCATCCTTAGCCTTTTGCGTGGCCCGCTCCGGCTCGTGCATGTGGACCCAGGAGCACTGGTCGCGGATGTTGGCCATTTCAAAGAGCGAACGGTTCAGGCCCGCCTCGCGCAGAGTGGCCTGAAAAAGCGGCTCATGGGTGCGCGGCGTGCAGGCCGCCACCACTAAGCGATTGAGCTTATGCTCTTGGATGGTCTCGGTCAGCACCCGCTGCGCGTCCTGCGAGCAGGAATACATGTTGGCCGAGGCATAAGCCACATTGGGCAGGGTCTTGGCGTACTCGGCCACCGCAGGCACATTGACCACGCCGCCGATGTTGATGCCGCAGTGGCAGACAAACACGCCGACTCGCGGCTCTTCCTGACTGATGTCGCGCTCGTCCGGGAAGACCGCCTTGACCGTCTCACTGCCTCTGGCCGCAGCAAGCTGGCCTGCGCAGAGAGCTGCGGCCCCGCCGCCCTGCGTGACGGAATCAGGAATGTCTTTCGGCCCTTGGAAGGCTCCGATCACATAGACACCCGGCCTGCTGGTGGCCAGCGGGGTGTATGTGTCCGTCTCAGCAAAAAGATACTCGTTCAGGTCAATGCCAGCAGCCTGAGCCAGCTTGTCCGCCTCGTCCGGGGCCTCAAGCCCCTGCGAAAGCACGACCAAATCAAACTTTTCGCAATGATGCTGGCCGTCTTCAGTTGACCACGTCAGCAGCAGGCCGCCGCCGAAAACATCCTCGACCTTGGGCGGACGGGCGTAGATGACCCGGAACTTGCCTTCCTCCACCGCCCGCTTGCGGGCTGCGTCAAAGCCCTTGCCGTGGGTGCGCACGTCCATGTAAAACAGGGTGATCTCGCAGTTCGGGTCGTGCTCACGGGCCAGCGTGGCCTGCTTGATCGCGTACATGCAGCAGACCGAGGAGCAGTAGTTGTTGCCGCAGGTCTCGTCGCGGGAGCCGATGCACTGGAGAAAGGCAATCTTCTTGGGATGCTTGTGGTCGGAAATGCGGAGAATTTCGCCGCCGGTCGGGCCGGAGGCGCACATCAGCCGCTCATGCTCAAAGGCCGTGACCACGTCTTGGAATTTGCCCAGACCGTACTTGGCCATGACCTCGTCGCTGACCCGGCCAAAGCCCGGCGCAAGAATCACTGCCCCGACTGGAATCTCTAACGTTTTCTCTGTGTCGTCAAAGCGGATCGCCTTAGCTTGACAGGCCACAGCGCAGAGGCCGCAGGTGTCAAAGTTCAGCTTGAGGCAGGCTTTGGCATCAATGTAATAGGAGGTCGGCACGGCCTGCGAATAATCAATATGCGCAGCGTGATTGACCTCCATGTTCTCGTTGAAATCGTTGCCGATCTGCTTGAGACAGTAGAGCGTGCATTGACCGCAGCCGGTGCAGACCTCCTCGTCAATGTAGCGCGGCTGCTTTTTGATCGTGGCCGTGAAATTGCCCGGCTCGCCTTTCAGCTCAACCAGCTCGGACAGGGTGAGAATCTCAATATTGGGATCGCGGCCCGCCTCGACCAGCTTGGGCGCGAGGATGCAAAGCGAGCAGTCATTAGTGGGAAAGGTCTTGTCCAAGCGGGCCATGACCCCGCCAATGGCCCCGGACTTCTCAATCAGATAGACCTTGTAGCCGAGTTCGGTCAGGTCAAGGGCGGTCTGGACACCGGCCACGCCGCCGCCGATCACCATCACTGCGCCGCTGATCTGCGCGGCGTTTTCTGCAATTGCGGTCATGAATAGCTCCTTCCTGCGTCCGCTGGCCAGAACGCGGCGGCAGAGCCGCGCTGTCTGGCAGCGGCGTGAAAAATGAATAAGCGCAGACGGCTCTCTGTCCGTCTGACGCTTCACGCAAGAAGGATGAAGGGAATCAGAAGGGGAGGACAGCCGTCAGCAGTTTGCCCCGGCCCGAACTGGGCAGGGTGCCGGTACGGCATGTTCAGATATGGCGAATGGTCAGCATTCAGTTGTTCCTTGCAGAGATGCGTTGATAAGAACTGACGGCAACCATAGCTCAATATCGACGGAATTGCAACAGGAAAAGGAGAACAGGAGGCAGTCTGGACAGGAAATGCGGCAGAAGCGAGGCCGCTGGCGCAAACTGGTCTGGCAGGCAGCAAAAAAATGATATTTCCCTTGAAATATTGAATTGCCAGTCTTGGATGCGGCAAGTCGCAACTGGCTGGGCTTTTCTTGCGGAAAAAACCGCGAAAATGCCGTTTTGTCTGTAAAAAAAACTGTATTGCCCGCAAGGGGAGGAGGCAGAGGGCTGCGGCTCAGGCAAAGGCCATCGCCTTTGTTTCGCTCAGTTATTTTGCAAAATCCGCCTTTTTTTGAAAATTGGCATGGCCTTTGCATATACCAAGATGTTCTTCATCTCTTCTTTTTTGGATCGGCTCTTCTTTCATCGGGAGAGCCGATTTTTTTATGCCGCAGCAAAGGGCTGCGTCCGCATTCAGACGCAGCCCTTTCTCATCTGCCTTACTCCGCCGCCGCTTCCGCCTGATGGGCGGCGATGATCTTCTGCGCGATATGCTGCGGCACCTCTTCGTAATGCGAGAACTTGACCGTGAAGCTGCCGCGCCCGCCGGTCATTGAGGTCAGGTCAGGGCCATAGAGCTGAATTTCCGCCTGCGGGGCCTGCGCCCGGATGACCTCGCGCCTGCTGTTGCTGTCCATGCCCAGAACCCGGCCGCGCCGCGAGTTGAGGTCGCCCATCACGTCGCCGACATGCTCCTTGTCCACTTGGATTTCCAACTCCATGATCGGCTCCAGCAGCACCGGGTGCGCGTTCATGACCGCCGTCTTGAAGGCCAGCGAGCCGGCGATCTTGAAGGCCATTTCCGAGGAGTCCACGTTGTGATAGGAGCCGTCTAAGAGGCTGACTTTGAGGCCCTCAAAGGGATAGCCCGCGAGCACGCCTTTGTCCATCGCCTCGACGATGCCCTTTTCCACTGCCGGGCGGTACTGCTGGGGAATCACGCCGCCGACGATTTTATCAACAAACTCAAAATGCTCGCCCTTAGGCAGCGGCTCGATTTCGATGGTGCAGTCGCCGAACTGGCCGCGCCCGCCGGACTGCTTCTTGTGCTTGCCCTGGGCTGTGGCCTTGCCTTTGAGGGTCTCGCGGTAGGGAATTTTTGGCAGCGACAGCTCCATCTCCACGCCAAACTTGCGCTTCATCCGCTCCTTGATCACCTCCAAATGCACCAAGCCAATGCCGGAAACCAGCACCTCGTGGGTCTGGGTTTCGCGGGTCATGCGCAGGGTCAAGTCCTCGTCGAGCATTTTGGTCAGCGAGGAGAAGAGCTTTTCCTCGTCCTTATCCACCTTGGCGCGGACAGCGTAGGAAATGGCGGGCGGCAGCGGCTCCAGCGGCTCATAAACCACCGGCGCGGCCTCGTCGCAAAGGGTGTTGCCGGTGCTGGTGCATTTCAGCTTGGCGGCAGCGACAATCATGCCCGGCACGACGCTGTCCACCGGCTTTTGCTCTTTGCCTTGGATCAGGAAAAGATGACCGAAACGCTCGCTCTCGCCCTTGCTGGCATTATAGAATGTGTCACCTCTCAGGGTGCCGGAGAGCACGCGGAAGACAGTCAGCCGCCCGGTGAAAGGGTCTGCCGTGGTCTTGAAGACTTGGGCGGAGAAAGGCGCGTCCGCCGCGCCGGTGCGCTGCACCAGCTCCTTAGTCTTGGGATTGGTGCCGACCAAGGGCGGACGTTGCTCCGGCGCGGGCAGCAGGCTGACGATGGCATCCAGCACGACTGAGCTGCCCGCGTTGTTGAGCGGCGAGCAAGGCATGGTTGGGGCAATCTTACCCTGCCGCACCGCAGCAGCGAAGCCTGTGAGCAAGGCCTCATCAGACAGCTCGCCTTCCTCTAAGAAATGCTCCAGCAGGTCGTCATCGGTCTCAGCCACATACTCCATCAGGGTGGCGCGGCGGTCAGCAGCCTCAGCAGCCAGCTCGGCAGGAATCTCGGCAATGTCCGCCGTGCCGTCGGGCCGGAAGATGAGTGCGCGGCGGTTGAGCACATCAACTACGCCTTTGAAGTCCTTTTCCGCACCGATAGGCAGATGCAGCACTGCCGGATTGAGCTTGGCAAAGGTCTGGCGGATCTCGTCAAAGGTCTCAAGGAAGTTGGCCCGCTCGCGGTCCATCTTGGTGATGCAGATCAGACAGGGCAGCCTGCGCTCCAGCACGAAATCGACAAAGCGTTCGGTCTGACTGCGCACGCCCAACACCCCACCCACAGTGAGCAGTGCGCTGTCTGCCATCCGGGCCGCAAACTTGGTCTCGTTGACAAAGTTGTCGTCACCGGGCGTGTCGGCTAGGAAAACGCCGCAGTTCTGCCAGGTCAGATGACCAAAGGCCGCGCTGATGGAGATTTTCCGGCGGACTTCCTCTTCCTCGAAGTCAAGAGCGGAGCTGCCCTCATCCACTTTGCCCAGCCGTCCGACCGCCCCGGCAGTGAAAAGCAGAGCCTCGGCCAAGGTGGTTTTGCCGCTGTGGCCGTGTCCAAGGATGACTGTGTTTCTGATCTGCTGAACGTCGTGCATAAATGCCTCCGCTGCCCGGTGCTGGGATTGATCTTGTCGGCAGAAGGCGCGGAAAAGGGCTTCCCCTTTTGCTCCGGGAATGACAACAGCTCTCTGCCGGGACATGATGAGCTGTATTCTGCTCCTTAATCCTTTTCAAGTCAAGCTGCAACCAAACGCGGCCCTGCTCTTCCCGGCAGCGGCGGGGAAAAGGCTCCTTATCCGGCGCAGGGAGCAGCAGCTTGCCAGTTTCACTTCCCCACCAGCACGAACGGTGCCCAATCCTGCACCGGCTTTTTGTCGCGGATGAATTGCAGACGGGTTTGATGCAGGGCCTCTGCCGGGCTGATGTTCTGCTCCGAACTCAGCCACTTGTCGTAGAAGGTTTCCATGAAGTCCCGCGATGAGGCATCGCCGACCGGCGTGAGGGTCATCAGCACATTTTTGGCCCCGGCGGTGCGGAAGGCGCGGACCAAGCCGTACACCCCTTCCGAGTAATCCATCACGCCTTTGCCGGTGTCGCAGGCGGAGAGCGAGACCAGCTCTGTGCCGTGCAGGTTGAGGCCGAGCACTTCGAGGCTGTAGAGCAGGCCGTCGTCGCCGTGCGAATCCACCACGCGGCCTTGCAGCCAGTTGTTGGCTCCGGCAAGGGCCAAGCCGGAAAGCAGCAGCGGAGCCTCGTCCCGGAGTTGTTCGGTCAGTCCGCCTTCCTTTTTGTCGTCGCCAAGGTAAAAGCCGTGCGTGGAGAGATGGAGGATGCGGGGCGGCTGTTTGAGGTGTTTCAGGCTGTATTCGCTGGCATCGTTGCCGATGAGGACGGTCGGCTTTTCGCCGGTCTTTTTGGCGAACAATTCGCCGATATTCAGCGCCTCTTTTCTGCTTTCCGGCAGATACTCGATGCCTTCCGCCAGCTCGCGGACGGCGCGTTGCTGATACGCAACAAGCGTCTGAGCTGGCTCCGTCTTGCCTGCGGGCATTGAATCGCGCACGTATTTCGCCCCGCCGATTGCCACTAATCCTTTGCCTCTTGGAAAGTCTTTGCCGTTCTCAATCAGGTCGCGGCCAGTTTGCAATTGATTGATCTGCTGCCGTTCGGTGAGGAAGCGGCCATCAGGAAGACGGAGGGAGGCGAAGGAGAGGAGGTTCAGCGGGCCGTCCGGGGCGATGTAGAGTTGCTTCAGGCTGCGGATTTGCTCATCAAAGGGAGCTATGAGTCGCTTGTACGCTTCGGCGGTTTCATCTTTGAGATACTTTTCAATCTCCGCGAGCGGGCCAAAATCACGGAAGAGAAAACGCTGTTTGGCTTTTGGGTCGGCGAGCAGCAGCAGGGCAGCAAGGTGCAGTTTTCCTATTTTCCTATTTTTGAAATCTACAGGTACAAACAGCCGGTATTCAATCAGACCGCTATGTTGCGGCAAGGCGGACAGCACCTTGTCAAGCGTCACATCTCTCACCTCAAGGCCAGTCCGCAAATGCCGCGCCAAAGCCAGCAAAGCCGTTTCGGCCTGATTTGCTTTCTCTATCAGTTCGGCGATGTTCTTTTTTTCTGCTGGCAGGCGCAGTGATTGGCTGACCTTTGCCTGCGATGCGCTGATCTGTGCGTTGATCTTTTTTGATTTTGCATCATCATTGAGCGTAAGCATCCTATACTGAACGCTGCTTTCATCGGCATAAAGCTGTTTCCAGCGGAGTATGACTTCAGCGGCGAACTGCTGATACTCTTTTCCTGGCTGATAGTTAGCTAATGAAATAACCGCATCTTGAAAATCTCTTATTGATTGTAGATACAGCCGCCTCGTCTTATCACTGGAACTCGTATAGAGTTCTTGAAAAGATCGGGACAGCAGACGATTTTCCTGCTCTCGCAGCAGGCTCAGGGCAAGTGTAGGACGGTTTGTTATGATCAACAGAACGATATAATTTATCTGCGTTATGAGAGCATTTGGATGTTTCTTTCCTATCACTTTTTCACTAAGCTTGATGCCACGCTTCAAGAGTAGCTCCGCCTTGCCGTAGCTGCCTTGGGCATTATACAAAAATGCCAAATTATTTATGACATACAGCATACCTGGATGTTCCTTTCCAAGTACCTTTTCCCTGAGCTTAATAGCCTGCTTTAAAAGCATTTCTGCCTCGCTGTAGCGGCCTTGGTAATTATACAACAAGGCTAAGTTGTCGATAGAAATGAGCGTATCCGGGTGCTCTTTGCCAAGCACTTTTTCCCTGAGCTGAAGAGCCTGCTTGTACAGCTGCTCTGCTTCGCTGTAGCGATCTTGAGATTGATACCAAAAGGCTAAGTTATTGATAGAAGTGAGCGTATCTGGGTGCTCCTTGCCCAGTACCTTCTCCCTGAGCTGAAGTGCCTGCTTGTACAGCGGCTCTGCTTCGCTGTGACGGCCTTGAGATTGATATAATCCAGCTAAACCATCTATTGAATCTAACGTATCTGGGTGCTCCTTTCCCAGTACCTTCTCCCTGAGCTGAAGTGCCTGCTTGTACAGCGGCTCTGCTTCGCTGTAACGGCCTTGAGATTGATATAATACAGCTAAACTATCTATTGAATCTAACGTATCTGGGTGCTCCTTTCCCAGCACCTTTCTTCTGAGCTGAAGTGCCTGTTTGTACAGCGGCTCTGCTTCGCTGTGACGGCCTTGAGATTGATATAATACAGCTAAACTATCTATTGAATCTAACGTATCTGGGTGCTCCTTTCCCAGCACCTTTCTTCTGAGCTGAAGAGTTTGCTTATACAGCGGCTCCGCCTCGCTGTAACGGCCTTGAGATTGATATAATCCAGCTAAACTGTAAACTGAAGTCAGCAAGCTCGGATGTTCTTTTCCGAATATATTTTCCTTGAACTGAATAACTTGATTTAAAAGTGGTTCTGCTTCGCTGTAACGGCCTTGATATTGATATAATACAGCCACGTTATTAATAGAAATTAATGTATTCGGATGGTTATCGCCAAACACATTTTTACTTAACTGAAGAACCTCTTTAAAAAGCGGTTCAGCTTCGATATATCTACCTTGAGATTGATACAAATAGGCTAAATTACCGATTGAAATTAATGTATCATAGTGTTTGTCTCCAAGTTCAGCTCTTCGTAACCGAAGAACTTCTTTTAAAAAAGGCTCAGCTTTATTGTAGCTTCCTTGGGATGTATACAAGACAGCTAAATTGTTAATTGAAGATAGCGTATACGGATGCGTCGGGCCGAAGTGTTCAAGTGCATACGAACAAGCATGTTCAGCAATGTTAATTCCATTTTGATAATTTCCATTTTGATATTCCGTAGTAGCGCTCTCGTTGAGAGATACCAATTGTTGTCCAGCATCCTCCACGCAATAACCACGCCGCACACCCCAGCCCATCAGCAGCGCAACAGCCAGCGCAATCCTTGCGACATGCTTCATTTCCTCTTCCTCCTATGTAGTCAGTTTTCATTCGCAGCCCGCTTCAGCCGCCTCATCTCCAAGCGAAAACGCCTCGCGTCACGCTTTCCATGCCTCATGTCACGCTTCAAACGCCACGTTTCACGCTTGACTTGCCTCGTTGTCAGCGTGCAACGCCTCTCGTCACGCTTTCCGCGCCTCATGTCACGCCGCAAACGCCACGTTTCACGTTTGACTTGCCCCATTTACAACGTTCAACGCCTCGTGTCACGCTTGATATGCCTCATGTCACACTGCAAACGTCGCGTTTCACGCATGATTTGCCTCTGAGGAAGCGTGAAACGAGGCATTTCATGCGTTCCCTGCTTCATTGTCAGCTTTCCACGCCTCAGAGCAAGCGTGAAATGCCGCTCGTCTTCTTCGCTCCGCCAAAGAAAACCATTTTAATTCAGACACTCAGTCGCTGCCTGATACAGTCGCATCCGCGCCTCTGCCTTTCAGAGCACCTTTCAGCGATTGGACAGTTGGCGGCAGCTGAGATGCCTGCTCCAGATGCTCATGCCGGATCAGCTCAAAGAAATCCGCCACAAGACGGGAAAGAGACTTCCCTGTTCGTGCGGAATACTCTTTTGCCGACTCAATCAAGTGCTTTTCCATGTTCAAGGTCACTCTCGCATTCACAGCATTCCTCCTGTTGCTCTTCTTATTTACCGGCACTCATCCGTCGTCTGATACAAAGGCAGCAGCCGCACCGCCGCCACCTCGCTGTTCGGCACAATCTCCGTGGGAATCTGCTCGCTCACGCCGTCCGCCCGAAACAAATAGAGCTGCTCCTTGCCGCGCAGCAGCAGCCGGTGACAACCCTTGGCCCATGCTTCGCCCCGCTTGTCCTTCTCATCCTTCAGCCAAACCTTCACCCGTGAATACGAAAGAAAATCGCCGCGCTGCTCCCGCGCAAAGTCGGCCTTGCCTGTTCCTGCGCCAAGCTGGTAAAAGACGATGAAGAGGAGGAGCAGGCCGATTGGCCCGCCTGTCTGCGCAACGGCCCGCAGCCAAGAGCGCAGCTCCGGCCGCTGCTGCCAGCACCGCTGCAAGAGCAGCGGCAGGCCGAAGGCAGCGAGCAGGCAGAGCGTCGTCAAGCACCAGCGGGCCTTGCAGACCCAGAAGCCGTAGAGGAGAAAATATTCGCGCTCAATCTCCAAACCGATCAGGCCGAGATGAAAGCACTGAAAATAGTGATAGGCATACGACCAGCCCGCTATGTAGAGCAAGCCTGTGGCAACGCCGGTGATCACACCGGTCTCAATCAGGCCGGCCCAAGGAAAAGAAGTATCGTTGCTGGACATGTCGGCTATTCCATCCCGCTGATGCTGAATTCCATCTTTTTGGGCACCTCGTAATGCTCAATCTGTTCAGTGCAGATTGCATTGCTGCCGGGCATCAGCTCCCAATCTTTTCCCGGCTCAAAATAACTGTCCTTTCTGCTGCAAGCGTAACTTTTCGCTGCGGTACCCGGCATCGTGAGTTCATAGCAGACAAGGATTCTGTCATCTTCCTTGTGCCGGAAGCAGACTTTCTGATGATTGAACAGCTCCCATTCCGGCCCTTCATCAAGATGCGTTTCGTTGCCGTCACGGTCAAAGCAGGTGTAGGCGGAAGGCCCTTTGACGCTTTCGCTGCAATCCAAGTGCAGCATCTTGCTTTTCTTGTTTTTGAAGCCAAGTTCCGCTTGCGCGGCACCTGCCGCCGCAAGCAGAACAAGCGCGGATGCAAGCGCAGGCAATGCTTTTGCTCTCATCTTCTTTCCTCCGTAAAAACGTGCTGGCGGATGAATCAGCCGCCGTTACGCAGCAGCTCCACCGCCTCTTGGCTGAGTCCCGTGCATTTGCTGCATTATATCTGCCGGAACATGCTCACGCAGCATATTCCAAGCGGTCTTCATTTTTTCCTGTTCAATCTGACGAGCTTGTTTTTTGCGCGGAAAAGGGCTTCCCCTTTCGCTCCGGGAATGGTAACAACCAACTGCTGGAACAGTGATGTGCCGCATTTTGCTCCCTGCTCCGGCGCACGTCAAGCAAACAACCATGCGCAAGCAGAAATTATGCCAGAAAAAGCAAGCAGTTCAACAGGGAGAATCGCCAAGTCCGCCGGTGCGGTGAGCGGCGCAGTGATGTGCAGCCGAGTGCTGGGTTTAGCGCGGGAGCAGGTCTTTGCGGGGATGTTCGGCGCAGGCTACGCCTATGATGCCTTTGTTGTCGCCTTCCGCATTCCTAACCTGCTGCGGGATTTGTTCGGCGAGGGCGCTCTCTCTGCCGCCTTTGTCACAGTCTTTTCCGATCACGACACCAACAAGGGCGAAGAGGCGACGTGGCAGCTGGCTTCCAACGTGCTCTCCTTCATCACCGTGCTGCTCAGTTTGATCACCTTGGTCGGCATCCTGCTGGCTGAACCGATTGCCCGCCTGCTCGCGCCGGACTTCGCCCAAGTCGCAGGCAAGACCGAACTCACCGCCCTGATGACCCAGATCATGTTTCCTTTCCTGATCTTGGTGGCTTTGGCAGCGGTGGTGATGGGAATCCTCAACACCAAGGGCAAGTTCTTTATTCCGGCTATGGCCTCGTCCTTCTTCAACCTTGGCTCGATCATCGGCGGCGTGTCCTTGGCCTGGCTGCTGCCGCAATTTGGCCAGCCTGCGATTGTCGGCATGGCCTGGGGGACGCTGCTCGGCGGCCTGCTGCAATTGCTTGTCCAACTGCCTGCGCTGCGCAAAACCGGCTTCCGCTTCCGCCCGCATCTTGACCTGCGCGACCCCGGCCTGCGCCGCATCCTTTGGCTGATGCTGCCCGCCACCATCGGCCTTTCCGCCACCCAGATCAACGTCTTCGTCAACACCAACTTCGCCGCCTCCTGCATGGAAGGCTCGGTGTCCTGGCTGAACTACGCCTTCCGCTTGGTGCAATTGCCCATCGGCGTGTTCGGCGTGGCCTTCTCCATCGCCGCCATGCCGGTTTTAGCCCGTCATGCCGCGCAGAAAGACATGGCCGGGCTGCGGCAGACTTTCTCCTCCTCGCTGGTCATGGTCTTCAGCCTGACCATCCCGGCAGCAGTCGGCCTGATGCTTCTTGCTGGGCCGATCATCCGCCTGATCTTCGAGCACGGGGCCTTCACCGCCGAAGACACGGCCCGCACTGCCGAGGCACTGATCTGCTACTCCTGCGGCCTCTTCGCCTATTCAGCCGTCAAGATCATGGTCCCGGTCTTCTACGCCCTCAACGACACCAAGTACCCGGTGATCAGCTCATTCCTTGCTGTGGCGGTCAATGTCCTTTTCATCACCCTCACCATTGACCTGTTCTCCTTCCGGGCTGTCGCCTTGTCCACATCCTGCGCGATGATTCTCAATTTCCTTTTCCTCGGCACAGTGCTGCACCGCAAGCTGGCCGGTTTCGCCCTGAAGCAGCTTGCCATAGGCACGTTCAAGATCATCGCCGCCAGCGCGATCATGGCAGGCGGCATCTTCGGCATGAGAATGCTGCTCCAGCCGCTCTTGGCCGGGGCAATTCCGTTCCAGCTCGGTGGAGTCGCCGTGCTGATCGGCAGCGCATCGTTGCTCTACGCCGCCGCCCTGCATTGCCTCAAGCTGCCGGAGTTTGATGAGATCACGGGGAAGGTGCGGCAGAGGCTGGGGCGGTGAGCTGCGCTTCAATCTGCGAGAGACGTTGTTCCGCCGCTGCGACAGAGAATTCTTTGATCCAAAAGCGCCGTCCAAGATTGCTGCGTATGAAGTTCTTTGCCTTTGTCTTCTGCATGTCATTGAGGCTGTCAAACCTTGCAAGCAGATATCGGCTGATTTTCAGATACATGCGCACAGCGAGCTGCGGTTCATCGCTATGCGCCCAAGCATAGCCGAAGGCGGTCAGGTCGTCGTCCGCAAGCACTCTGGCAGCCAAACAGGGAACAGCTTCGTCGAACAAGCCGGATTCCACCAGCATCTGAATGCCAAGAATGCTGATGCGTTGATCTTTATCGGCGACGGCAAAGCGTGCGGCTTTGATCTTTGATTCTGATGAAAGACCATCGAGATAATTATTCACGTCCTCCATGTCGCCGCTGCTGATTGCACGTCTAAGCTCAGTCAGGCTTGCAGGCTCATCGGCAGCGGCGCAGCCTGTTGTCGCAAGGAAGACGATCAGGATGCTTCTGACAAAGGCTGCCGCCATATTTGCAGTCTGATGCAAAAAGACTCAGCCTAACGCCGCCTCGCTCGCCGCCTTCAACGCCGCCTTCAGCTTATCCTCGGCTTCGGCCAGCTTTTGCAGGCCCTCGGCCCGCTTCTGCCGGTTCTCGACATCCATTTTGATGCCCTGATCAATGGTCTGAATCAGCTTGTCAGTCATCTTCTGCAAGGTCTCAACTTTGACAAAGCCCTCGCCCTGCGCTTTTTTCACCGCCGCCTGGGTCTCGCCCAGCATTTCAGCGGTGGACATCATCATATTGTTGGTCATCTCCCGCGTCTCATTGACCATCGCCATCGCCCGCTTCTGATCAAAAAGAGAAATGGCGATGACCAGCTGCTTCTTCCATTCCGGGATCATCATCAGGATCGAATCCTGAATCATCTCGACAATGGCCTTGGAACCCTGCTGGGCCACCCGGATGGTCGGGCCGGAGGTGAGAGCCGAAGTGCGGGCCAGCTTGAGGTTGTAGAGCCGCCGGTCCAGCGACTGGATGCAGTCGCCGAAGTCCTTCAAATCCTGCAATTCCTTGGCATCCACGCCGTTCTGGGCGGCCAAGGTCTGCCGCTGCTGCTCGAACTGCGCCTCCATTTCGGCCAGCTTCAGCTCGCCAGCGGCAATCACCACCTCCAGCTGGTTGAAATACTCGTTGTTGCGCTCAAAAAGGGTGTCCAAGCGGTTGAGATGGCTGATCTGATTGGTCTTCTCGCCCTCCAGCCGCTTGATGATGCTGTCAATCTGCACCTTAAGGGTCTCGTAGCGGCGGATGAAGGCGCGGGCCGCGTCCACCTTGGCCGCCAGCCAGCCGCCCACTAACGGCAGACTGCCTGCAAATCTGCTCAACGCGCCACCCGCGCTCTGCGGCAGGCCGCGCACGTCGAGATCAAGGATTTTCCCTTTCAGATCAGACATCAGCTGGCCCGCTGGCCCGGCATCGCCGGAGCGGATATTGGTCAGCACCGAGTCGGTGAAATCCACCAAGCCCTTCTGGCTACTCACGCCGTAAGCCAGCACCGCCTGGCTGCGGCTGAAATCAAGGCCCGGCAGCATGGCCTGCGCGGCCTTCAGCTTTTCCGGGGCCTTATCAGCCAGCTTCTTCCATAGCTGGTCGTTCTTCTGTTCGCTCAGGGCCAGCACCGGCAAGTTTTCCATCATGTCTTCTCCTTAAAAGCTGCTGAGTTGTCGGGTGATTTTGTCCATCGCCGCCGCGCCGGGCATGGGCATGACCGCGTCTATGCTCTTGGGCAGGCCGATCACTTCCAGCACCTCCGGGTCGTTCTCCACGCCCATCAGGCCGCTGCGGAAGCCGTGCTGCTCCCAAGCTAATTTTTGAATCTTCGGCTCTTTCAAGGCCGCGAGCAGCTTCTTGCCGTTCGCGCTCAGGGCGATCAGCGGATGGCTGGCCCAGACCGTCGGCACCGGATAGAGGATGCGCACCTTAGATTTGAGCAGCGGCAGATGCTCCTTGTGCTGAAGCGAATATTCAACCAACTGATTTTCATAGCCGACAATCATCGGATACGCGCCCACGCCCTGCTGAAGGAATTTCTCGAACAGCACGGCGGAGGAGTCCTCCATGTGGCCAAGGCGGGCGTAGAAGTCTTTCACCTGCGGCAGCACCTGATCCGCGCTCTCCGCTGTCACCACCTCGCCGCCGTTGAGGGTGTTGGCGATCAGGGCGGCGAACATGTTGCCGGAATTGCTGCGGGCCGGGTCGGTGGTGCGGATGATCATGCTGCCGTAAAGCTGCGCCAGACCGACCTCCTTCCACTGCTTCTTGGCCATGACATGCTCCAGCAGTCTGGGCAGATCAACGATGTAGTTCACGCCCTCGCGGTGCTGAACAATCCCGGCCTTGATCAGCGCGTCAGTAACGATATCCCACGAGTACAGCACGATGGGCGAGTTGAAGATGTCCGCCGACTGCTGAAGCCGGGTGCCGGACGCGGAATTCTTGAACGATTCCACGTTGAGCTGGCTGGCTGGCCAGAGGAAGTCATCGTTGCTGGCCGCCTCCTGCACCATCTCCACGCTGCCGGTTTTCTTCACCTCCACCTTCAGGCCCTGCGCCGCCAGCAGCTCGCTGACCTTGGCGGACTGAAGGAAGGCGATTTTCTCCGAACCGGCCTGGCCTGTCACGGTGATCAGATTTTCTTGCGGGACCGGACTGCTGCCGCCGCCGCTGAGGGAGGCGACCTTCTCCTTGCCGAGCATGAAAAAGGCCGCTGCCGCAGCCACTGCGAGCAGGATGATCAGCCCTAAAAATTTCTGCATGTCGTTCTCCTTCCGGGTTCAGTCGAAATCGAGCAGGTTGTCAAAGGTTTTCGCGCTGGTGCTGAGGTCAATGGCATCATTTTCCAGCAGGCGGTGGTGCATTTCCTCAAACTTGGCCACGGCTTTGGTGACGGCTTTTTCGGTGGCCTCCAGTGCCCGCGCGCTCTGGGGCGACTGGGTTTTCTGATTGGCAAGGTCAATGTAGCCGCTCAGGATTTCGTGCAGCCGCTGAAGGCGGTCGGGCAGGGCTTGGGCCATGCGCATGTCCTGCGGGTCTTTCTCAAAATTGACCAGCAGCTCGTCGCCCAGCTCGCAGAGATGCAGCACGGTCTGCTTGAAGACCGGATTGCTGACTGCCGCCGCGTCCGCTCGCACCAAGGACAGAGCCAGCCTGCACTGCGAGAGATACTGCCTGAACTCCTCCCGCGAAACGCCGTCCGGCAGCTCGGCTAAAATTTTGCGGTGCTCCGGCGGGAAAAGCAGGCGGATGCCGACGTATGCGCCGGTCGCCAGCAGCAGACTCAGCCACCAGAATGCGCCTTGGACGAGCAGCAGCAGGAAGATGAAGGCGGCGGCAATGCCGGAGATTAGCTCTTTGATCATGGCATTATAGATTCAGTCCGCGCAAAGCGGCGCAGACACGTCCCTAAGCTGTCCGGGGATGTCCAAAACAAGATCATGGACATCCGAAAGTTCACAGCGAACCAAGCAGAGCGTGCTGCCAAGTTCTCAAACTTCTTTGACCACGTGCGCATCGAGGCCGCCTCTGTTCCATTCAGGTTTCAACACCGCATATTTTTTCAGAATCTCCTGCTGAAAGCTCTCCGGCAGCCTTGCCCAGTCCCGCGCTTCAATCAGGACAGGAATATTTGAATCCTGCAACGCCTGCACGAAAGTCCGCAGCTCCTCCAGCGGGATCGGCGACAGGTCAGGAGACCGCAGGACAATATCCAGATCGCTGCCCTCATGCGCCCCGCCGTTCACCCGCGAGCCATAGGCCCAAGCCGTCACGTTTGGCAGATGCCGGGCCAGCAGCCGCGCAAGCTCAGATCTGTGCCGCTCCCGCAGCAAGAGCGCGTCAGTCATGGCATTGCCTGATCACATCGTGCGCCCGGCGGGCATCGGAAATGAACTGCGGCAGCAGATGCAGGGTGTCATCAGCAAAGCCTGCGCCGTAGTCATGGGCTGTGTCATTGCGGTTGTCCCGGTAGCGCAGCCAGCGTTCCGCTTCTTCCATCTCCATGAAGCCGTATTTTGCCGCATGACGGAAAATATCCTTGAAGGTGAGCTGATCAACCTGCTTCGGCGTGGCAAAATACGCCTTCAAACACTTTTTCAGCAGTTTGCCGGTCTGCTCAAGGATGATCTCAAACTCTTTGACGCAGGCAGCCCGGTAGATGTCATACACTTCATCTTCAGCGGACAGATGTTGCAGAGCCAAGAAAGCCCGCTCCAAGGTGCTGATGCAGCGGTCAAGATATTCGGTGTTGATCATGCGCTAATTATACCCCTTGGCCTCGCGGAACGCCTGCACCACATCCACCCGGCCATCGAACATCCGGCCTGACATGGCCTCGGCAAAGGCTTTCATCTGCTCCGGCTTGGCATCGCCGAAGAGGATGGTGAAGACCGGAACATCCTTGCCCATGTTTGTGCCGCCGATCAGCGTCTGGAACTGGCCCAGAGTGCCCTCGCTCATGCCGTCGCTCATCACAATCACGGCGGACTGATACTTGCCGGACTCGGCGTACGGCTTCAGCCGCTGCATGGCCTCTGCCGCGCCCAGATACATGTTGGTGCCGCCGCCCGGCTCCAAGGCTTCAATCTTGGCGAGCAGATCGCCCAGTGCCTGCGGGTCGTTGCCCTGCATCTCAAACGTGGCCATCACCCCGCTGTTGAAGGCCACAATCAGCGTCATGTCCTCTGGCGAGGCTTGGAGGAGATATTCCTTGGCAATGCGCTGATCAAGCAGCGTCCGCATCGCCTTGCGCAGCTGCCCCACGCCGGTGCCCGCCATGCTGCCGGAGTAATCAAGCACGTAAGCAGTGAGCGAGGGTTTGCGGAAGGCGGTCTGATAAAGGTTGAGAGCCTCGGAAACCACCGGCGCGGCAGGAATGCGGATCGGATTGAGAATGCGGCTGACGTTGATGCCCCAGTCTGGGTTGAAGGCCGCGCTCTTGGCCGGATCAGCTTCCATGCCCACCAGCCCGGTGCGGCGGCCTTGGGCCTGAATGCTGTCCTGCACCGCCGGACTGAGCAGATATTCCTGCAATTTGGCAAAGGCGGCTTCTTTGGCCGCGTCGCCCTTGGCAATAAAGCCGAACGGGCTGTCAGCGATGGACACGCCGTCCACCGGATAGACGGCGAAAAGCGGCTCTTGGCCGGGCGGTAGCTGGCGGTTGAACTCAATCACCATTGCCTCGTAGTTGACCATGCCGTCAAAGTAGAGATAGTCCTTCAGCAGCATGTCCTTGAGCCAGCCGGAGCTGCCGGACGAGCGGTTGACGCTGCGCAGGAAGCGTTTGATCTTGGCCGCAGTCTCCGCATTGCTGAGATGCTCGGCGGTCAGCACCTCCGGCCCGCCTGCAAAGGCGGTGAGGAAGGCGAGAAAGGCCGAAGTGCCGGAGTTGGACTGCGTGGCCGAGGTCATGGCGAAGCGCAGATGCTCCTTCTCCACCGCCTCCAGAATCTCCATCACTGTGACATCCTTCGTGTCCCAGCCGAGCTTAGTGGCGACAGACTTCTTCACCGCGAAGACCACCGGGCTGCGCATGACTGACTTGGCGTTCTTGACCACGCCCTGCTTGTCGCCGAGCGAGAGCCAGAGACTGGACGCGGGCCAGACCGCGTCGAACTGCGAGGCTTTGCCCTTGGCCAGCTCCATGCCGATGTCCACCGATCCCATGTACTTGATCGAGACAGCGACGTTCTGCTCCCGGCTGAACTGCTGAAGCAGCGGCTCCAATGTGCTATTCTCTGAGCCGGAGACGATGGAGAGGGAAACTGCCGCTGCGGCTGGTTTGGAGCTTTGCTGCTGGGGCGGCTGGCTTTGGTCGCAGCCAGTGAGAATGAATGCGGAAAGGCTGGTGATCAGGAATACAAGACGGCGGAACGACGGCTTCATGCGCTTCCTCCTGAAGAGGTGAATGGGCTGGATAAACTGCTCAGTTATCGTACCCGCAGTTCCGCAGGAATGTCAAGAGGCTTGACAGACCGTTTCAGACTGACATCTTATTTGAAATTCGTCAAAAATTTGTTAGGAAAATGTCAGGAAGCACTTGACCGACGCTTCTCAGTCCACCTCCACGCCCGGCCCTTCATCAGCGAAACTGGGCCGCTGCTCAGGGGAATAGGCGACGCGCCCCTGCTCCTCCAGCAGCGCCTCGAAGCGGAGCAGGTCGCGCTCGCTCAGCTCGTCCACGCCGAGCTGCTCAAAGCGGCAGTCGCAATGGATGAGCTGGCCGCCGCACCACGGGCAGATTTCCACCGGGCAGCCCAGCTCGTGCGGCTCGCCGGTGGCGGCCTGGCAGGCTGGGCAGAGATCCGGGTCTGTTTGCAGCGGCTGATATTCCGGGATCTGCTCTGTGTCATTGACCGCCTGCTGAAATGCTTCGGCTGACTCAAACTCGAAGAAGTCAAGCAGGTCGCGGTCAAGCCAGCCCTCGCGCAGACTGCCGTTGAACTCGATGCCTTCGCTGGAGACCAAATAGAGATAGGCATCTTCCGAGGCCACAGCGGCGATGAGGAACACGCCCCGCTGCCGGGCCACAAGGCGCAGCTCCTTGATCCAATCGTTCTTGGCCTCTGGCAGGAAGCTGTAGAACTCCTCCAGCACAGTGAGGGCGGTGCGGTCGTCGCGGAAGATCAGCAGCAGGTCAAGGGCCGCGTCCAGCGCCTCGTCAGGCGCGGCGTAGCGCATCAGCGTGCGGATATGCCGCCGTTTTTTCTCCAGTTCGTCCATTGTGCCGCGTGCTTGCATGATCTTCTGTCCTGATGAGCTGCGGCGGCTCTTTTCTCCGCCTTGATCTTTTCGGGAATCTGCGGTACAATCGGCCCTTGTCCGACGCTCCCGCCCTGTCGGCAGCCCTGCGCCGCCGCCTGTTTTCAATCCCTTGCCGCGCGGCATTGTACCCGGACAGGGCAGGCCGCGCATCATCTTTCCGCCGCCTGCCGTCCCTGCGGCGCGGGCAGGAATTTCATCCGTCAACCATCAGCCAGAGGTGCCCGTCATGAGCGACAGCCACAGCGGCGACAGCGCCGTCCTCACCATCGAAGGGAAATCCTACAGCCTGCCCATCGTGCGCGGCACAGAAAGCGACGCAGCCATAGACATCAGCAAACTGCTCCAGCAGACCGGCTACACTACCTTGGATCTTGGCTACAAGAACACCGCTTCCTGCACCAGCAAGATCACCTTTCTGGACGGCAACAAGGGCATCCTCAGCTACCGGGGCTACGGCATCGAGGAGCTGGCCGACAAGTGCCTGTTCGTTGAGGTCGCCTACCTGCTCGTGCACGGCCACCTGCCCACGGCCTCGGAGTATCAGCATTACCGCGACCTGCTCAACCGCTACTCGCTGATCCACGAGGACATGATCCATTTCTTCGACCGCTTTCCGCCCGGCGCGCCGCCGATGGCGATCCTGTCGGTGATGGTCAACAGCCTGTGCAGCTATTACCCGGAGATGAACGACGATCCCACGGCGCCGCTGGATCTGACCGCCGCCCGGCTGATCTCCAAGATCCGCACCATCGCCGCCTTCTCCTATAAGAAGAGCATCGGCAAGCCGCTGATCTATCCCCGCCCGGATCTGAGCTACTGCGCCAACTTCCTCAACATGATGTTCGACAGCCCGGTGGAGCCGTACACCATCCGGCCTGAGGCGGTGGCCGCCCTGAACAGGCTGCTCATCCTCCATGCCGACCACGAGCAGAACTGCTCCACCTCGACAGTTCGGCTTGTCGGTAGCGCGGGCGTGAACCTCTACGCCTCCATTGCCGCTGGCATCAACGCCCTTTGGGGGCCGCTGCACGGCGGCGCCAACGAGGCGGTGATCACCATGCTTGAGGCTATTCAGCAGGACGGCGGCGACTTCCAGAAGTACATCAACAAGGCCAAGGACAAGTCCGACCCTTTCAAGCTCTCCGGCTTCGGCCACCGGGTCTACAAGACCTTTGACCCGCGCGGCAAGATCATCAAGAACGCCTGCGACGAGCTGCTGGCCTCGCTGAACTCCTCTGACCCGCTGCTGGAAATCGCCCTGCGGCTGGAAGAGGTGGCGCTCAAAGATCAGTACTTCATTGAGCGCAACCTCTTCCCGAACGTGGACTTCTACTCCGGCATCATCTACCGCGCCTTGGGCATCCCGACCAACATGTTCACAGTGATGTTCGCGCTGGGCCGCCTGCCGGGCTGGATCGCGCAGTGGAAGGAGCAGCAGGAGGATCCCGGCTCGAAGATCGGACGGCCGCGCCAAGTCTATGTGGGCGAGCCGTCGCGGCCTTTTGTGCCGATGTCCGAGCGATAGGTTGCATGAAAAAAGGCCGGTGAACGTAAGTTCACCGGCCTTGAATGTCCGTGGAGGCGACGAGCGGATTTGAACCGCTGAGTAAAGGTTTTGCAGACCTCTGCCTTACCACTTGGCTACGTCGCCCTGCTGTGCGGCAATTTATACTCCATCCGGGGCAATCTTGACAAGGGGAAAATCAGCCCGCCCGGAATTTTTCAGACAAGGAACATGGGAACCACGCTTGAAGAGCTGACCATCAGACATGCGGAGCAGCTGGCCCAGCTCCAGGACAGCATCGGCCATGTCTTCCGCGACCGCGAGCTGCTTCAGCTCGCCCTGATCCACAGCTCCTTCGCCTTTGAGCGCATGGACTGCGGCAGGCACAATGAGACGCTGGAGTTTCTCGGCGACGCGGCCTTGGACATGGCGGTCGGCCACCTTCTTTTCCTCCGCTTTCCAGATTTGCGCGAGGGCAAATTGACCCGCATTCGGGCCGCCTTGGTGAATGAAGGCAGTCTGGCTGACATCGCCCGCAGCTTTGAGCTGGGACGGCACATCCTCTTGGGCAAAGGCGAGGACAGCTCCAACGGGCGGGAGAAAGCCTCCATCCTCTCCTGCGCCTACGAGGCGGTGATCGGGGCGATGTTCTTGGACAGCGGCTACGAGGCGGTGCAGGCGCATGTGCGGCGGCATTTCGGCCCGCTGATTGACCGGCAGGGCGAGAAGCTGATTGCCGCTGATGCCAAAAGCAAGCTCCAAGAAATCCTGCAAGAGCGGCACAATGAGGGGCCGCTCTACGCCTTGGAAGCTGAGGACGGCCCGCCCCATGCCCGGCTCTTCACCGTCTCGGTCAGCTTCCGTGAAAGGACGCTTGGTTCCGGCACGGCTTCGAGCAAGAAAGAAGCGGAGCAGGCTGCCGCCCGCGCCGCGCTGGAGCAGCTTTTTTCAAACCAAACAGGAGATCTATGAATTTCAGAAGGCTGGCCGCCGCGCTGCTGGCGTTGCTCTGCGCTGTCAGCAGCGCGGCAGCGGAGGACAAAAATATCAGATTCCTCAGCAAGGAGCTGATCACCCGGCTCAATCACGGCATTTACGAAGTGGTCACGCCGAAGCTGGAAAGCAGCCGGATTGAATACGACCGCCCCCTGCCCTTTGACAAGCTGGACTTCCGCGAGCGGAATGAAAAATACAACAGCATCGGCACCGCTTTTTTCATCAGCGGCAAAGAGCTGGTGACAGCGGCCCATGTCTTCAGTCTGACCAGCTTTTCCTTGCAGAAGGACTACTTCATCCGCGACAGCGCGGGCACGGTCTATCCGGTGGACAAAATCCGCCGCTGCTCCACGGTGCGCGACCTGCTCATCTTTGACCTGAAGGAATATCCGGAGCAGGCCGAGCCGCTCGCCCTGTTCAGCGGCGCGCTGGAGGTGGGCGACACGGTCTTCTCCGCAGGCAACGCCTTGGGCGAAGGCATCGCCTACCGGGCCGGGCAGGTGGCCTCCTTCACCGAGGAGCGCGAATATGGCCTGTGGAAGGACATCCGCTTCTCCTCGCCCGCCTCGCCGGGCAACAGCGGCGGCCCGCTGCTCAACATGGCCGGAGAGGTCGCCGGGGTGATCGTCCGGCGGGCCAATGTCGGCGAAAACTACAATGCGGCAGTTCCGATCAGCGAGCTAAACACCCTGCCGGACACGGCGGAATTCCAATCCCGCAATGTCAGAATCGGCATCGCAGGCACTGAGGAGGCTGTGGTGCGGGACTGGGTCTTCAGTTTTCCTCTGCCTGCGCCCGTGGCGGAGCTGGCCGAAAAGGCCCAGAACTCGTTGGAGGATTTCCATAAAGCACTGGCTGCCGAGCTGGCCGAGCAGGTCAAGGACAGGAATTTTCCCGCCGGGGAGAGATTCCGCGACTATCTGCGCAATCAGCCGGTTTTTCAAGGCGCGGCCTCGCTGTCGCCGAGTGTGGATTTCAAGCAGTGGACAGCGGCCAGCTACGGGCTGGAAAAAATCCCGCTCTCCGCCGAGCAGCATGTCCATCGCGGCGAGGCGCTTCATTTCTCCTTTCAGGCTGTGGTTGAAAAATCGCCGGATCTGCCGCTCAAAGCTTTTCTCGGCTCGCCCAAGCTGATCATGGACACCCTGCTCAAGGCGGTGCCCTACTACCGCCAGATGGGCGGAGAAAAAGTCCGCATCGTCAGCTTTGGCGAGCCGGAGCGGAACGAGATCTGGACCGACAAGCTGGGCAGACGCTGGACTTCCTCGCTCTGGTACAGCGAGCATAACAATTTTTTCATGAGCAGCCACTGTCTGCCCTATCCGAAAGGCGCGCTCTGCAATGTGACGGCGCAGCGCGTCGGCATCCTCAAGCTCAACTACTTCGGCATCATCAAGGAAGGCGCGGACGAGATATCTCTCGGCTATGAAGGCGATGCGGACGACTGGGCCGAATATTTCGCCTTGGACAAGGAGCTGCTGCCGATATTCTTCCAAGGGGCGGAGCTGGTCCGCGAAAACAGCCGCCTGCGCCTGAAGCTGAAGGATTTTCAACTCGATTTCAGCAGCCCGAAGATCAGCGGCAAGTCCTCGCTCCATTTCCACCTCGGCTATGACAACGGCCCGCTGCTGGCTGAGGCGCTGGTGCGCTTTGAACTCTTCCCGCAGAAGGGCAGTCCGGCGCATTACCGCGTTCAGCCGCTCTGGGAGCCGGGGCCGTTCAGCACGGACAGCTACAAGAGCACGTGGAAAGAGGCGGTCAGCGGCGCAGGCGAGTTCTCCGGCAAGGTGATTGACAAAGGCGACCGCCGCATCATCCACAAGGCCGCGCCGCAGACGAAAAAAACTGTGGCCGCCCCTGACGGGCAGAAGATCGGCGCGCTGTTCACCGTCGGCTGCTCGTACAAAAGCGCGGCGGAAGAGGAGGGCGACATTGAGCAGGACTGCGCCAGCTTCATCAGCGGCATCAAATTTTTCTGAGGTGTCCGGCCCGCTGATCATCCCGGTTTTCATCCCGCACGAGGGCTGCCCGCACCGCTGCCTCTTCTGCAACCAGCACCGGATCAGCGGCTGGAACAGGCCAGTCACGCCGGAAACGGTGCAGGCGGAAATCGCGGCATGGCTGGAGCGGGCAGGCGGCAGGCGCGAGACGCAGGCCGCCTTTTACGGCGGCAGCTTCACCGCTTTGCCCCGCTCGCGGCAGGAGGAGCTGCTGCTGGCGGCCAGACCTTTTTTGGACGCAGGCCAGCTGCGCTCGCTCCGGCTCTCCACCCGGCCTGACTGCATGGACGCGGAGCAGGCCGCTTTTCTCAAAGACCGCCGCGTGGCCACAGTGGAGCTGGGAGCGCAGTCGATGAGCGATGAGGTTCTTGCCTTTGCCAAGCGCGGCCACACCGCTGCCGACACCGAACGGGCCGCCGCCGTGCTGCGGCAGGCCGGGCTGGAAACCGGCATTCAGCTCCTGATCGGCCTGCCCGGCGACAGCCGCGCCTCGCTGCGCCGCACCGTTGACCGGGTTATCGCCCTGCGGCCTGATTTTATCCGCCTTTATCCGCTCTTGGTGGTGCAGAACAGCGGTTTGGCCGATCTCCACGCGCAGGGCAGCTACAAGCCGCTCAGCTTGGCCAAGGCGGTGATTTTGACCGCCTTCATGAAGGAGCGCTTTGAGCGGGCAGGCATCCGCGTGATACGGACAGGGCTTCAGGCAGGAGAGGAACTGGAATCATCCCTGCTGGCCGGGCCGTGGCATCCGGCCTTTGGCGAATTAGTCAGCTCGCGCCTGCTGCTGCGGCAGACGCGCAGGCTGCTGGCGCAGGCCAAGACCGGCACTTTCCGTCTGCGCATCAATCCACGCGATCAGTCCGCCTTCCGTGGCTTGAAATCGGCGAATGTCGAGCGGCTGCGGCAGCTCGGCCTCTGGCAGCGGATCACTTTGACAACAGACCCCACGCAGGAACGGGGGACAGTGCGTCTGGACGCAGACTCCCTTGAACCGGCATGACAGGCCGCATCTCTCTCCAACACAACCAAGGACATATTATGAACCGCGCCAAACAGAAGCTGCTTTCCATCGTCTTCGCCTCGCTGCTGTTAGTCTCCTGCGATAAAAAAGAAAAGGAGGCGGAAGTGCGGAAGAAGCCGGAGCCGCCCAAGCCCGCCGCTGTCTCCATGCTCAGTCTGGTGCCTGACGACACCATTTTCTTTGCTGGCGGGCTGGAGCCGGTGCCGCTGAAAGAGGCCCTGCAATGGACTGCCGCGCATTTCAAGTTGAGCGACGAGCTGCTGCATCCGCAGGACATGGAGAAGCTCGGCGCGGAGGCCAAGAGCGACGGCCAGCGCATCCTGCTTCAGCTCTGGCAGGCGTATATGGAGACCGCCGCCGCGCCGGACGCGCAGTTCGCCAGCTGGGGCTTTGCCGAGCAGCCGCAGCTCGTCTCCTACGCTGTCGGCCTGGCGCCGGTGCTCTGCCGGATCAGCCTCAGCGACCCGGAGCAGTTCAAGAAGAAGCTCGCCGGGCTGGAGGAGAAGGCCAAGGTGACGGCGGCCCAGGACGGCGCGGCAGGCACAGCCTCGTTCCGGCGTTACGCGCTGACAGCGGCGGCAGCAACACCTGCGGTCAGCCTGATCATCGGCGTGGACGGCAAGGAGGCGGTGTTCATGCTCGACCTTGGCGTGGACAGCGAGCAGACCTTGGCCTTGGCGTTCGGCCAGCGCAAGCCGGAGAAGTCCTTGGAGCAGAGCGGGCGGCTCAAGGTGCTGCGCGACAAGCACAAACTGCACCCGTCCTGGCTTGGCTACCTTGATCATCAGCAGATCGCCACCGGGCTGACCACCAAAGACGGCAACCGGATGGCGAAAATGCTCCAGCTGCTTCTGCCGCAGGCATCGAAGGAGACGGCCAAGCAGCTCGCTGATCTGCAAAACGAGGGCTGCCGCAGCGATTTGCAGGAGATCACCGCGAAGTGGCCGCAGACCTTCGGCGGCTACACGGAGTTCGACCTCAAGGCCCAGCCTGCCCGCCTCAACTCGCTGCTGGTGCTGGAAAGCACCGACCAGCCTGCGCTGGACAGCCTCCAGTCCCTGCGCGGCTTTGTCCCGGACTATGTCCGCAACGCCGCCGGGCCTGCGGTCTTCTCCGTCGCCCTTGGCCTGAACATGGACAACATTGCCCCGTACCTGACGCGGCAGTGGACCGAGTTCACGCAGAAGCAGTACAAGTGCGGCTTCCTGCAAGAGATGCAGGCTGAGGCGAAGACGCAGAATCCGGCGGCGGCAGGCATGGCGGCGGGCATGGCCGCCGGGGTGCGCGGCCTGTCCTTCTCCCTCTTCTCGATGACGATGGACAAGGCGGCGGCAGGCGGCTTCGCTCTGCCGCAACAGTTAGACGCAGCGGTCAGCCTCTCCGCCAAAGACCCGATGGCTTTGGTGCGGACAGCCTCAGCCCTGCTGCCGCAGCTGGCCGCCTTGCAGCTCTCGGCGGACGGCGCTCCGGCACAGGTGCCTGCGCCCTTCCCTTTCCCGCTGACAGCGGCGGTCAACGGCTCGCATCTGACCGTCTATTCCGGCAGCGCAGGCGAGCAGGCGGCCAAAAGCCTCAAGGCCGCCGCGCTGGACTCCTCACAGGGCTTCCTTGCCGGCAGCATGGATTACAGCAGATATTACAGCCTGTTGGAGGAGCTGCTGCCCATTGAGGACGGCAAGAACGCGGAGCTGAAAACAGCGGTCGCGGCGATGAAGCAGGTTGACCTCCGCATGACGACGGAGCTGGATTTCACCAGCCGGGGGATTGAGATGACGATGAACGTGCTGCCAGGCTTGACAGTCCCGGCTGCCGACCCAGCTGCGGCGCAGGCGCAACCCTGATGGCGGCGGCGATGGACACATTTCTGCTGGACGAACTGCTGCGGGGCTTCCTCCGTGAAGACCTCGAACACGGCGACATCACCACTGAGGCCATATTCTCCAGCGAGGAGACCGGCTCGGCGCTCTTCGTGGCGCGGGAGCCGCTGGTCGCTGCCGGGCTGAAGAGCGTCGCCGCCCGCGTCTTCCGCCTGCTTGACGAGCAGATACGCTTCTTCCACATCACCCCGGACGGGACGCGCACGGCACCCGGCGAAACACTGCTGACGGTCAGCGGCCCGGTGCGGAGCATACTCCGGGGCGAGCGGGTGGCTCTCAATCTGGCCCAGCGGCTATGCGGCATAGCCACATTAACCAAACGCTATGTGGATGCAGTGCAGGGCTGCAAGGCGGTCATCGCTGACACCCGCAAGACCACGCCCGGCCTCCGCCTGCTGGAGAAGCACGCGGTGCGCTGCGGTGGCGGGCGCAACCACCGCTACAGCCTCAGCGACGGCGTGCTGATCAAAGACAACCACATCGCCGCCTGCGGTTCCATCAGCGAGGCGGTGCGCCGGGCGCGGGCCGCTGCGCCGCACACCATGGCCATCGAGGTGGAGGCCGACACGCTGGCGCAGGTGGAGGAATGCTTGGCCTGCGGCGTGCCGGTCATCATGCTTGACAACATGGACGTGCCGACGCTGCGGCAGGCAGTGGAGCTGATCGCAGGCCAGGCATTGGTCGAAGCGTCGGGCGGGGTGAACCTGCGCACGGTGCGGGCCATCGCTGAAACCGGAGTGGACATCATCTCGGTCGGCGCGCTGACGCACTCGGCACCGGCCTGCGACATCGGGCTGGACTGGGCGGCGGGCTGATGTTTTGCGCTTCAGCAAGCTGTCCCAGCATGTAAGGGCGGTTCGCGAACCGCCCCTGCGCCATAACCCTACCAACCTCAACCGCACATCCCAGCATCGTGCCCACTGACACTACCTCCGCTTCCCCAGCCGTCCTCAAGATGACTCCCATGCTGCGGCAGTACCTCGAAATCAAGGAGCAGCACCCCGGAGCCATCCTGTTTTACCGCTTGGGAGACTTCTGCGAGATGTTCTTCGAGGACGTGGAGAAAGCCTCGCGGGTGCTGGGCATCACGCTCACTTCGCGTAACAAGGGCGATGAGAACGAGGTGCCCATGTGGCACTTCCTTTCCTGCGCCAATCAACCTTCAGCCTTCCCTTGACAAAGACCGCGCAGCTTTTTAGGATGAGCGGCACGGGCTGTGGGTGCGAACAAATTTCTGAAAATATCGATAGAGAAAAAATGAGCTATTCTTTCCGTATGAGCTTTCCAAAATCGTTGTCTTCAGCAAGTAGCACATTGCAAACAAAGGAATGGAAGATGGAGCTGCCTCTCCATGGATCACCTCATTCAGTCACATTCTCTTCACCTGCGAAAGAAGAGGCTTCGATTTATGACACAGACAAACTCATTGTTTCTGGTTCTGGGTACGAATCTTACGAAGCCGCAGAGATTAATGGGCAACGCATAAAAAATGCTTTGATGGCCACCTGTGCAAGGCATCGTATGGGGCTTGATTTCTCAGAAAAGAATATCACAATGACCGAATCAATGATTACCTTCTTTGAGAAACAAAGAGGACGGAAGCATATTGAACAAGTTGATGGTCATGTGATCATATTTAGCTCTGAAGATAAACCACTCTTTAGCTCTGTTCATTCAACATTTAGAATTGGCACTGATCCTGATATATTTTTCAGGACATTTATGGTATCTTTAAAGTCCTCTCCTGCATTTTCAGAACGTGAGCGTCTTGCCTACCGACTCTTTAATACAGCTCTCTTTCAGCCAGATATTCTTGCTGCTTTCTTATTTTTAGTTATAACAATTGAGGCGTTAAGCGATTACACTCCACGTTCTGAAGCGGCAACTGCGCATGTAGATATGCTGATTGAGTCAACAAAGAATAATCGTGCGCTCACAAAAGAAGATTCGGATTCGATGGTCGGTGCTCTTCGCTGGCTTAAGCAGGAATCAATCAAACAGGCAGGAAAACGGCTTGTTACAGAGCAGTTAGGAAATCGTAGGTATGCAGGGATGATCGCAACGAAATACTTCAGCGAATGCTACGATCTAAGAAGCCGTCTTGCACATAGCGGAACTCTTGATAATGAAAAATTTAACAAGCTGGCACCTCATTTATCATTCTTAGTATCCGATCTTCTTACAGCTCCTGTGCTTGGGCCTCGTGATGAAGAGTAAATACTCCAGTGACATTCTCCACAACCCCAACTAAACCATCCCACATCGTGCCCTCAGATTCCACCCCTTCCATTCCTGCCGCCCTCAAGATGACTCCCATGCTCCGGCAGTATCTGGAGATCAAGGCGCAGCATCCCGGCGCTATCCTTTTCTACCGGATGGGTGACTTCTATGAGATGTTCTTCGAGGATGCGGAGATTGCCTCGAAGACTCTGGGCATCACGCTCACATCACGCAGCCGCGAGGATGAGAACCAAGTGCCCATGTGCGGGGTGCCGCACCACGCAGTTGCCAGCTATCTGAGCAAGATGATCAAGGCGGGCTTCCGGGTTGCGGTCTGCGAACAAGTCGAGGATCCGAAGCAGGCCAAGGGCATAGTGCGGCGGGAAGTTGTCCGGGTGGTCACGCCGGGAGTCACTACGGATGAGCAGCTCTTGGACGAGAAGAGCAACACCTTTGTCTGCGCCTTGACTGCCTCGCACAGGGGAGCGAAGTTGCTGGCGATTGGCCTGAGCTTTCTCGATGTCTCAACCGGCAATTTCCTCATCAGCGAACTGCCTGTTGCAGACGGAAGTCACGAGAGCATCATTGATGAAATCACCCGGCTGCGGCCTGCCGAGCTGCTGCTTGCCGAGGACGAAGCCGAGCCGTTGACCGCGCTCACCGAAAGCCTGCAAGCCCTCCTGCCGGGCCTGTGTCTGACCCTGCGTCAGGACAGCAGCTTTGAGGCGCACACTGCCCGTAGCGCCCTGCTCGAACACTTCCGTGTCAGCAGCCTTGCTGGCTTTGGCTGCGAGGGGCTGGACACCGGCATCCGGGCAGCGGGTGGCCTGTTAGCTTATATCCAAGATACCCAGAAGACGGGTCTCTCCTTCATCCGTCAGCTCCGCCTGCTTACCCGCTCAGGTTTCCTGATCATAGATGAGTCCTCGCGCCGCAACTTAGAGCTGACAGAGACCGCTCTTGGCGGCAGACGGCAAGGCTCGCTGCTCTCAGTGTTGGATCTGACCTGCACGCCTATGGGCGCGCGTCTGCTCCGGCAGCGGCTGCTCTTTCCGCTCCAAGACAAGGCCCGGATTGAACGGCGGCTGGAGGCGGTGGCTGCCCTGCTTGCAGACAGCGTGCGGCGGCGTGATATGCAGGAGTTGCTCAAGGGCGTGTACGACATGGAACGCCTGTGCAGTCGCCTGGTGCTCGGTCATGGCAACGCCCGCGACATGGCGGCTCTCAAGCTCTCCTTAGCCTGTTTACCGGAGCTGAAGAAACTGCTGCTGAACACGCCTGCCAGCCTGCTGCATGAGACCGGCACAGCCTTGGATCCGCTCTTCGACCTGCATGATTTGATCCACCGTGCTGTCCGGGATGATGCGCCGGTGACGCTCCGTGAGGGCGGTCTGATTAGGGAAGGCTTTCATGCCGAATTAGACGAGCTGCTGCACCTCCTCCGTGACGGCAGGCAGCTGATCGCCGCACTGGAGGCCAAGGAGCGGGAACGCAGCGGCATCGCCAAGCTGAAGGTAGGTTACAACCGGGTCTTTGGTTACTACTTTGAGGTCAGCCGCGCCCAGCAGAAAGGCGAGCTGCCAGCCTACTTCATCCGCAAGCAGACCCTGGCTAACGCCGAGCGTTTCATCACCCCTGAACTGAAGGAACTGGAGGAGAAGATCAGCACAGCAGAGGAGCGTCGGCTGCTGCTCGAATACGAGCTGTTCCTTCAGATCAGGGAGCAGATCTCCGCCCAAAGTGAGCGGCTGCTGGCGACCGCGCACGAGGTGGCCCGCGCTGATTTCTACCTCAGTCTGGCTGAGGCCGCAGCCCGGTATCAGTACAGCAGGCCGCAGGTCAGCGAGGGCGACGCGCTCTGCATAGTTGAGGGCCGTCACCCGGTGATCGAGCGGAGCATGGAGGCGGGCAGGTTCGTCCCCAATGACGTGCTGCTGGATCAGAGCGAGCAGGAGCTGCTGATCATCACTGGCCCGAACATGGCGGGTAAATCAACTGTGCTGCGGCAGACCGCCCTCATAGTGCTCATGGCGCACATTGGCAGCTTTGTTCCGGCGGCGCAGGCGGAGATCTGCCTTGTTGACCGCATCTTCACTCGCGTGGGTGCAATGGACGATCTGCGGCGCGGCCAGTCCACTTTCATGGTCGAGATGAACGAGACGGCCAACATCCTCAACAACGCCACCGAGCGCAGCTTGGTCATCCTTGATGAGATCGGGCGCGGCACGTCAACATACGACGGACTGGCCATTGCTTGGGCGGTGGCTGAGGAGCTTGCCGACAAGAACGGACGCGGGGTGAAGACCATGTTCGCCACGCACTACCACGAGCTGACTGACCTCGCGCCCACGCACCCGCGCATCAGGAATTACTCCATCGCCGTGCGGGAGCACAAGGGCAGCATCATCTTCCTGCACAAGCTGGTGAAAGGAGCGGCGAGCCGCAGCTACGGCATCCAAGTCGCTGCGCTCGCAGGTGTGCCCAAGCAGGTGGTGCAGCGGGCGCAGGAGATCCTGACCAACATCGAGCGGGGCGAGTTCACGCCGACTGGCGAGCCGAGCATTGCGGTGTCTGTGCGGAAGGCGAAACGCCAGCAGGCGAACTCCTGCCAGCTCTCCCTCTTCCCAGCCAAGGAGGACTGCCTGCGCCAGCTGCTCAAGGAGGTGGACCCGGACGAGCTGTCTCCCAAGCAGGCGCAGGAGCTGGTTTATGCGCTGGTGGAAGAGGCGATGAAGCGGGGGTGAGAAACACGTTACGGCACCTGAATTCATCAGGTGCCGCAACGTGTTTGTTTTGCAGGCGGTTACGTGAAGAGCTGCCGCTGCTTATTAGCGTCGGTTCCTTCTAACTGCGGCTGCTGGTTATAGCTATACTTATCTTCAAAATCATTTAAATACATATCATATAATTCTTGATAAGTAAGCTTGTAGCCAGCAGCCTTGATAGATTCTATGGCAAAGTATGTCATGGCACCATGATATTTGCCTTTGATTGCAGCATCGAATGAAGATTGCATACGTTTACATCCACTGAGCAGTATTTCCTTCATCTCCGATTCTGGATACTTGCTTTTCTTTATGATAGAAGTTATCTCAGGGGTTTCCCTTGCTGAATTAATTGCTCTAAACCCAAGCCACTCAGGAGGAAGCAAACGAGGCCGCCGATCATCTGGGGGTACAATAGATGATGGTTGCGCTTTAATAATAGCCTTTGTAACTGTAGCAGAATGGCAGGAGTCTGAAATCACCGTTAGCTGCACATCTGCTGGAAGATCGTAGAGAAGTTCTCTGATTTCATCATCTATCAGCAGATTATCTTTGCAATCGTATGGGCAAATTGCTTGATCATACTGACCCATCCATACTGTTTTAATCTCATCGTCATCGTTATCAATGACATAAGTGCCGTGCGACGAGTTTGTAAACACCAGAACATCTCCAGCTTGCGCCCCGAGAAGAAGGTTCTTCAGCCCTTCAATCATCTTCGTCTTCGTTGCTTGATCATCGAGCAGCAAGGTTACGTTTGCAAAATCATAATGATTAACAAGAAGATCAGCCCAAGCCATAGCATCATTCACGCAACCTCTAAGAGAAATATCCTTCCCATCTAAAACAGGATATTTATTGATGCCTACACATAATGCTTTCTTTGACATTGCGTTCTCCTTTTATATAGTTTGTTTTGCAGCTAATTAGCTGTAGCTAAATCTTGTCGGTGTGCAGAACCAGCATCACCATACAAGACAGCACTACATCCCGTCAACTCTCCCCATTCTTCTAAGTCGCAGATTGTTTCTTTCCTGGCCTCCATAAAGGCAAGGCCAACATTTTCATGTTCAAACAAGGTGTTGTAAAATACTCTTGTAAAAGCTGTGGCTCCGCTGTCAGTGACTGGCCAGAAATAGCCAGCATACGCGGAAACTCCGACGGTCAAAAAAGCGGCTGCCAAGCCATTCGTTTGATTTTCTTTGGAGACAAGCCGCTGACCTTTTTTAGCACCGCTCGATTCACAAGCACTGCTAAAAACAAAGCAGGGTGGCGCATTCTTCCACTGTAGTGTCAACACGTCATCCGCAGAAAGTTCTCCATCCGCAAAACGCAATGCGCTGAGACCTGGATTATCCTGATTTAGAAAACCATGTCCACCAAAATGAAGCATATCGTAATCTCCAGCAGCTATTTTCTCCTTGAAATTGCTTAATGTAGCCTGTTCTCGGACAATCATGTCAACCTCAACCTGAAATCGGCCTTGCTGTCCTGTTAATTCGTGCAGCGTAGCAATATATTTTCCTTCAGCAGGAGAAAGATCAGATGTTGGATTAATAACAGCAAGAATACGGACAGTAGAATCCTGCTGCAAGGGATTACGACCTTCCCTCAAAAGCATACGCGTAGTGACAAGACGACCAAAAGGAACCTTGTCAAGAGCAAATTTTTCCGAAGCAAACCCTATAAGCTCCCAAGGGATGCTCATAATTGTTTCATCAATATTAAATAAAATCGCTGTAGGATTTATGCGTTCAAGAACTTTTTCGCCTTCAGTTCCAATGAAAGTTTTATAGAGACACTCGCCAATTTCCTTGAGCAAGCTGTTGGCTTTCTTTAGAGTGAGGCCTATATTCTTGCTCCATAAAAATAAATCGCTAGTCGAATTGATAATATATTCTTTGATCTTCCAGTCAACAATCACATTCTGCTGCCAAGTAATTCCTGTACCCTCTTCGTGAATGGAAACAAGAAAATCCAATGACTGGCCTGTGTCCGGCAAGTCAGGCCGATAACGGGCTATAGAGATATGAATTATTCTTGGCATCTCCTGCCGTCCTGCGCTGTATCCTCCAAACATCACGCTCTGTATCTCCCGCTATTTTTTTGATTAAGGCCAAAATCAAGATGCTCCCTACCTTCTACGGGAAACCGCCTTGGGATGTCAAGAAATATGTATTAGCTGACAATTAAAAAAGCTGTAGATCGAGCGGAGCATGGAGCCGGGCAGGTTTGTCCCGAATGACGTGCTGCTTGATTGCGGAAGAGCAGCTCGCCGAATTCCTGCGCCGAAACCAAGTCCTTGCCGCCCTCCTCGTCCTCAAAGAGCAGCCAGCCCTGCTGCTTGTCCGCTGCCGCGCCGCCTGCCTTGGTGAACTCACCTTTCCCGGCTGCGCTCAGGCTGCTCTCGCTGGCAAAGGTGCCGTGGCCGTCAAAGTGGATGATGTCAATCTTGGGCCGCCGCTCATCCCGCAGCCGCTGCCTCAGAGCCTCCAGCGTAGCCGGGTGGAGAAACTCCACCTCCACCCGTGCCGAATCCTGCTGCTCCAGAGCGGAAAGCACGGCCTCAGCATCGCCGCGCGGGTTGATGAAGCCAGCTCCCTCCGGCCTGCTGACGATAAAGAGCAGATGCAGCACAGACTTGGCAGCGCGTGGCTTCGGGCTGCGTCCCTGCCCTGCGCTCGGCAAGCCCCGGCGGATGGAGATAGGCGGGTTCTCGTTGAAGAGATAGGAGCCGCCCGGCGTGGCCAGCAGCTCCCACGGCAGGGCCAGCACAGCTGGGTGATCGGCAGCAATGCTGAGGACGCGGCCTTCTTCCGCAGTGTCCAAAAAGCGGTCGAACAACTTGGCTGACTTGCGGTCGCTGTCGAATACAGCAGCGAAGAGCGCAGCTCCCCATTCGGGCAGCTTTGCCTTTACTGCGCCGGCCCGCTCATCGTCCGGCTCGGCAGCATAGCTGGTGCCGTAGTCTTCCACGTACCAGCCGAGTTCTTTCAGGTCGTCCTCATTCAACGGACTGATGAACTGAGCTGGCTGGCTGCTGTCCGGGTTGGCTCCGAACAGAGAAACCATGACATGGGCGGGATCAGGGAAGGTGAGGCGCAGTTCGAGGGGCATGGTGGAAGCTCCTGTGGCAATGGGATGGCGGCGATGAACAATAACTATACCCTGCGCACCGTCCGGCGGCAATCAGCCTGGCCTTGGCAAAGGCAAAATCCTTGTCCGGCCACGAGCACTCTGGTGCTCGGAATGCGGACAGGAGAGTGATCGTTTTCCAACCACTCTCCTGTTCGGTTTACGATCACTCTGGTTATCGTCAGACGACCACTCTCCTGATCGTAAAACAACCACTCTGGTGCTCTTGAACAAGGGTCAGTCCTCCTCGCAAATGACCGTGCAGTTAAGATGCAGGACAATCACCACAAGGGCCACGCCCAGCACCTGCAAGGCATTGCCAGAATATCCCATTGCCACAAGGATTGCGCCGAAGGACTCCAGCACGCTCTTGCTGCTCAGGTCGCGGTATCGCTGCCACTGCGCATACAGCACCCCGCCTTCCTCGCAAAGGTCGCGCCGGGCCGCCTGTTTGAACCGCAGCCAGAAGCTGCGCGGCTCCTCCTTAGTGACAGAGGCAATCACCTGCCACTGCGCAGGCAGGCGTTCGGGGATGTCCTGCTTGCCGGGTTCGTCGCCTTTGTATTTGGCATCTGCTGATGCGTCACGCAGCTCGGCAAGCTGCTGGTCAATCTGAAGGGACAGGCTGGCAAGCTGTTCCGAGGTGAAGGGGCTGGGCATGGTATGTCCTCCTGCAACGAGCAGCGTCGTCAGCCTTTTTTGAGCCAGTAGAATTGATAGGGCGGCAGGATCAGCTCATTTTGGAAGCAGTGCGGCGGTCGGCCTGTGACTAAATCAATCATCTCCTCGTGACGGCTAAAGCCGTGCCCCTCCAGCAGGCGGATGTCAGCCGCCTGGGCGCTGCGGTCGAAATTGACGATGACAAAGACCGACTCATCCGGCTGCTGGCCGACGCGGATGAAGCTGAAAAGGCGGTCGTTGCGCAGATCGGTTAGCTCCCGGTTGTTGAAGTCGGCAAAGGCGGCGATCTCCTTGCGCACTGCGATCATTTTGCGCAGCCCTTGAAAAATGGCGTGTTCCGGTGCGCCTGGCTCGTTCCGCCGGGCCAGCGCGTCCCAGTTCAGGCGGGGACGGTGCATCCAGCGGCTGTCGTCGGCCTTGTTCGGATTGCCGGTGTAGCTGAAATCGTTGAAAGTGCCGACCTCGTCGCCGTAATAGAGCAGGGGAATGCCGCCGAAGGAGAAAATCAGGCTGTGCAGCAGCAGTATCCGCCGCACGGCGAAGTCGATCTCCTGCGCCTCCTGATGGTTCACCGCGTATTCCAGCCCGGCCAAGGAGGCCAGCGTTCCGGAAACCCTCGCGTCGCCTGTTTTCTGGTTGTAGCCGAAAATCCGGCCAGCGGCGCGGGAGCCTTCAAAGCTGCCGGTCAGATAATCCACTAAAAATTTGCGGTGCTCGCGCGGCTCGTAGCCTGCGGCCCGGATGTCCGCGTCGTCAAAGCCGAAGCCGATGTCGTCGTGGCAGCGGATGTAGTTCAGCCACGTGGCCCGCTCCAGCTTGTCCGGCAGGCTTTTGATGGCATGAGCCAGCAGCCTGCTGCTGTGGGTGGCCGCCGCGTCCCAGAGCAGGGCCATGAAGGTGGCATTGTAGGCAATTTCGCATTCTTTGGCAACGACTGCGTCCTCGCCGAAATACTTGATCACCTCCAGCGGGGCGACAATGGCCTCGGCGATGAAAAGCAGGCCGGGCGCGACCACTTGGCAGCAGTCCTTGAAGAGCTGAAGGACCAGATGGGCCTCCTCCTGGTTCTGGCAGGTGGTGCCGAGTTTCTTCCAGAGAAAGGCCACTGCGTCCAAGCGGACGATGTCCGCGCCCTGATTGGCCCAGAAGAGGATGACATCCAATATCTCCAGAAAGACCTGCGGGTTGCCGTAGTTCAAATCCCACTGGTAGTTATGGAAGACCGTCATCACCCATTTCTGCATCGCCTCGTCCCAGGTGAAGTTGCCCGGATCAGTGTCCGGGAAAACTTCGGGCATGGTCTGCTCGAACATGTCGGGAAGGTTGCGGTCTTCAAAAACAAAATAATACTCCTGAAAGCGGAGGTCGCCCTGCCGGGTCCGCTCCGCCCATTCATGCTGATCCGAGGTGTGGTTGACCACCACGTCCAAGGCCAGCAGGATGCCCTCCTGCCGGAAGGCTGCGGCCAGCTCGCAGAGGTCGTCCAAAGTGCCGATCTCCTCGTTGACAGCCCGGAAATCGCTGACCGCGTAGCCGCCGTCGCTTTTGCCCGCAGGGCTTTTGAGGATCGGCATGACATGGACCAGATTCACGCCCAGCTCCGTCAGATAGGGGATTTTCTCTTTCAAATGCTGAAGATTGAGGGAAAATCCGTCCACATACAGGGCCATGCCCACCCATTTCTGATGGAGGAACCAGTTGTGATCCTGCTCGCGGGCGATGTCGCTTTCCTGAAGCTCCGCAGGCCGGTCCAAGTAGTTCCGCGCCAGCACTTCGACCAGCTGGAGCATGTACTCCTCAAAATCAGGCCGCCTGCCGTAGAGGCGGCTGAACAGGCTGTGGATGGCGTAGAAATTGGCGCCCAGCCGGGTGTAGAAATGCCGCAGATCCCGTTTGTGGAAATCGGGCTGCATCTGATTGAGAATTTTGTTCAGCAGGGAGTGGGCGATTTGCTCGTACATGACTTACTGCCAGGATTGAAGATGCTGTTGATAAAAGGCCGGATCCGCGCTCACCGCGCCCTGAATGCCGACCACGGCGGCGGCGAACTGCTGCGACCGCCGCAAGGTCTCGGCCAGCGGCCAGGAGCGCAGCAGGCCCAGCAGCAGCACCGAGGCGAAGGCATCGCCTGCGCCCACAGTGTCGGCGACCGCCGCCGGTTTGTCAGGCCGGACTTCGAGCAGGGCGTTGTCCGGGCCGATCGCGACCGCGCCTTGGCTGCCGCACGTCACCACAATGCCTTCAAAAGCGAAACGGGTTTTGAGCTGGCGGGCGCGTTCTTCCATATCCCTGCCTTCGGCAATCAGAGCCAGCTCCTTCTCGTTCAGCTTGAGCCAGTCCAAGCCGTCCAAGAGAGCAAGAACGCTGTCTTTGCTCCAGAACGGCTGGCGGAGATTGATGTCCGCAAAAAGTTTGCCTTGGTGCCGCTGCCGCAGCGCATGAAAAATTTTTCGGTTGTGCGCTGTCCGCAGGGCCAGCGTTCCGAAATAAAGCCAGCCTTGGCTGCGTTCCGGCAGAACAGCGGCAGGAATGTTGTCATAGGCCTGCTGCTCTTCAATGGTGTAGGACGGCTCGCCGCCGACAAACTGCACAGTCACTTTTCCGGTGGGATATCCGGCAGCTGCGCCAAGATGCCTGCGGCTCATGCCCCAGCTCTCCATCCGTTCGGCGATGATCTGGCCCGCGTCGTCATCGCCCACAGCTGAAATCAGCTGCGGCGCCGCGCCGAAGGCGGTCAAATTCCATGCCACATTGAAAGGCGCGCCGCCAAGAACCGCCGCGCCGCCGGGAAAGGTATCAAACAGCACTTCGCCGAATATCCATAGATCAGGTGCGGTCATCAGAAAATCCTTTTGCAGATGAGCAGATTCCACAGCAGGGGGCTGCTGCGGACCGACGGCGCGGCTGCCGCTGAATTGGCCGCGCCGACATCGGAAATTATGTAAAAATAATGAGTTGACAAGTCGCGTCGAACGTAGCAAGCAGAAAAGCTGCATGGTCTAAAACAGAAAATATCGCTAAATTGAATTATTGTCAATATGTTTTAGTTGAAAAATAATTTCAGGTTGATCAGCGCAGCTAAATAAAGAGAATGATTCAATAGCGATAATAGAGCTGTTATCTTTCAGATAATGTGTTTTACACGATATGTTGCCCTGTGATCATTTAAATGAAATTATTCATTCAATTTTCAATGTAAAATATTCTAACGACAAAATTATTTTTTATATAAAAAATCAATCATAAAATCATTGCTGTCTCGACAAAAATTACTATAAAAAACAATGTATAAATTTTTACAATTAAAATTTAAAAATTAAGACCGCTGATCTTTAGATTATTTAAAAATACTGACAACTTAATCCTTTGGTTGTGCAGCTGCAACCCTCAAAGCAAAAAATCCCGCAGAGATTTTATCCCTTTTGAAAAAAGGCAGGTTATAGTCCGCTTTCTTGTTTTTCCAGCGCGCCGAAACGGATCTTTTGGTAAATTCAAATAAAACATATTGTTACAAAGTTAAGCCTCAATGTGCGTTGCAGCTGGAAATGCCACGACGTGGCGAAACAGTCTTGACTGCGCAAGGTGTTTTGTGGTATACAACTATCTTCAGGTGAAATTTTATTGATCAGCTCTAAAAGAAAGTTCAACGGAGACATGCGAAATGAAAAAGCTGGTGATTCTGGGTGCAGGCTGCGCAGGAACAATGGTTGCCAACAAACTGCGCAAGCGGCTGGACCGCAGCGAGTGGTCCATCACAATCATTGACAAAGACGACAGGCATGTGTATCAGCCCGGTCTGATTTTTGTTCCCTTCGGCATGTACAAGGCCGAGGATCTTGTCCGCCCCCGCAGCGAGTTCATCGGCAAAGGGATCAACTTTATTGTGGATGAGATCGTCGCTGTGGATACGGCAACGCAGACTGTGGAGACCACAGCAGGCAAGTACGAGTACGACAAGATCATCGTCTGCACCGGCGTGACCATTGCGCCGCAGGAAATTCCAGGCATGATGGAAGGCTGGCAGACCAAGATATTTGATTTCTACACCTTGGAAGGCGCGGTGAATCTGGAGAAAAAGCTGCGCACCTTCAAAGAAGGCAAGATGGTGCTCAACATTGCCGAGTTCCCCTATAAATGTCCGGTCGCGCCGCTGGAATTCGTCTATCTGGCTGACTGGTATTTCACCGAGCGGGGCGTGCGTGACAAGATAGACATTCACTTTGTCACCCCGATGACTGGTGCCTTCACCAAGCCCAAGGCCTCTGCCTACTTCACCAAGGTCATGAAGGAGAAGAACATCAGAGTCACCGCTGAGTTCATTCTTGCTGAGGTTGACAGCGCGAACGGCAAGCTGATTTCCGCAGCTGGAGATGAAATCGAGTGGGATCTGCTGGTGTCCATTCCGCCCAACGTCGGCGCGCGCTATTTGGTCAACTCCAAGGTCTCCATGGATGAAGTCGGCTATGTGAAGACCAACAACCACACGCTGCAGGCGGAGCACCACGAGAACATGTATGTGCTCGGCGACAATACAACTATCCCCACCTCTAAAGCTGGTTCCGTCGCCCATTTTTCCGCCGAGATCATGGTCGAGAACTTCATGCGCGAGATCAACGGCGAGCCAGTCCGCCCTGATTACGACGGCCATTCCAACTGCTTCATCGAGACCGGCTTCGGCAAAGCGTCCCTGATTGACTTCAATTACAAATACGAGCCGCTGCCCGGCAAATTCCCGCTGCCTGGTCTGGGGCCGTTCTCCCTGCTGGGCGAATCTAAGACCAATCACTGGGGCAAGATGATGTTCAAATGGGTCTATTGGAACAAACTGCTGACCGGCGAGGAGCTGCCGCTTGAGGCGCAGATGTCTCTGGCAGGCAAAGTTCAGGATTGAGGGGGCCTGTCATGACCAATGAAGAGAAGATTCTCGCCCGCCTCGATGAACTCACCGAGGAAGTGCGGGAAGCCAAACGGGCGGTCAGGCCCTATGCGGAGCTGAAGCAGGAGCTGGAGCCGCTGATTCATTCCATCGTGCGTGAGGCCACAGACCGCCTGAGCGGCTTGGACAAGCGCGTGGATTTGGAGGAAGTCGGCGACATGGTCGGCCAGTCGCTGGCATCGAGCAAGAATATTGCCGATGCCATCAAGACGCTGGACAGCATCATGGAGTTCAAGCGGGATGCCGCGCCTTACGCCAAGGACATGTTTCATGAGCTGACGCTCCGTCTTCAGACGGCCCTGCACGGCTTTGAAGGAGAGAACTTGCAGGAGCTGCTCAGGCAGTTCATCGTCAACATGGGCAATATGGCCGAATTGATGAAGATGCTCAGTTCCTTCATGGACATGAAGCGGGATGCGTCCCATCTCAGCGGTCAGGTTTTCAACGATCTTGTTGAACGCTTGGACAGCCTGAAGAAACGCGGCTTAGTGGACGATTTTGAACAGATGATGGCGATTGGCGAGCGGGTCAGCGCGAAGATGAAGACGATTGACCTGAACAATGCCAAACCAGTCACCGGCATTTTCGGCATGATGTCGGCCCTGAAACGCAAAGAAGTGCAGGAAGGGCTGGGCGTGCTGATCGAGCTGGCGACCGTTGCGGCGGCGTTGAAAGAGCCAGCCAAAGCGGCTTGATTAGACCTCTTGCGTAAGCCGCAACTTGGGCAGGGGCGAAAAATTTTTCGCCCCTACATCGAACACATGCTTGGCGCAGCCACTCAGCACAGGGGCAGTTATGCCAGAGGTCTATTGTTGCAGCTTCGCCCGGAACATGAAATACACCGCCCCAACCAAGCAGAGGCCCGCCCAGAGATAATCCAGCTTCAGCGACTCCTTCAGATAGAAGACGGAGAAGGGCAGGAAGACCGTCAGCGTGACCACTTCCTGAATGATTTTGAGCTGACCCACGCTCAAGACCGTGTGGCCGATGCGGTTGGCCGGAACTTGGAGAAGGTACTCAAACAGGGCGATGCCCCAGCTCAACAAGGCCGCGACTATCCACGGCCTGCTGTGCAGCTCCTTGAGGTGAGCGTACCAAGCGAAGGTCATGAAAACATTGCTGCACGCCAGCAGGAGGATGGAAGTCAGGACTGGACTCATCGCTTAACGCGGCTGCCAGAGCAGGAAGGCCTTGATGAACTGATCCAGCTCGCCGTCCAAGACTGCGTCCACATTGCCGACCTCCACGCCGGTGCGGTGGTCTTTGATCAGCCGGTAGGGCTGAAGGACGTAGGAGCGGATCTGGCTGCCCCAGGCGATGTCTTTTTTCTCGCCGTGCAAGTTTTCCTGCGCCTGCAAGTTTTCCTGCTGCTGCTTGTCATAAAGCTTGGCTGTCAGCATTTTCATCGCCATTTCCTTGTTGCGCAGCTGCGAGCGCTCGTTCTGGCACTGCACGACAATGTTCGTCGGCAGATGCGTGATGCGGATAGCCGAGTCTGTCTTGTTGACATGCTGGCCGCCTGCGCCGCTGGAACGGTAGGTGTCTATGCGCAGGTCTTTCTCGTTGATGTCTATCTCGATGGTGTCATCTAATTCCGGCAGCACCATCACTGAAGCAAAGGAGGTGTGGCGGCGGCCCGATGCGTCAAAGGGCGAAATCCGCACCAAACGATGGATGCCGACCTCGGAGCGGGTGTAACCGTAGGCGTTCTTGCCGCTGATCAGCACCGTGACCGATTTCACACCGGCCTCGTCGCCGGGCAGATAATCGAGAATGTCAGCCTTGAAGCTGTGCAGCTCGGCCCAGCGCAGGTACATGCGCAGCAACATGCTCACCCAGTCCTGCGATTCCGTGCCGCCCGCGCCCGCATGAACCGTGAGCAGGGCGTTGCAGCTGTCGTGCTCGCCGTCAAACATGCACTCCAGCTCCGTGGCCTCGACCTCCGCAGCCAGCCGCCCCAGCGAGGCCTCGACCTCGTTCAGGGCCTCCGCGTCGCCTTCCTCAAGTGCCATGTCCAAGAGCAGCTCCGCTTCTTCAACATGCCGATAATGCAGCTCCCAGCCATTGACCACATCTTGCAGCTGGCCGAGCTGCCGCTGCACCTTCTTGGCGTTGTGCTGATCATTCCAGAAATCCGGCTCCAGCGACTCTGACTCCAAGCGTTCAATGTCCAGCTTTTTGCTGTCCAAGTCAAAGATGCTCCTTCAGCGCGAGCATTTTGTCTTTCAAGGCCTGTATCTTCTGCCGCAGTTCCGCAGTTTCGGTCAAATCAGCCATTGTTCCGCTTTCTCCTGAAAATTTAATTTAATCCTGCCTGCCGAACATCTGCTCGTAGGCCTCATTGCGCATCTTCGCCATCCGTTTGACGGTGAAGCTGCGCTCCTCGTCTAACTGGTGGCGGATGATGTATTCATCGCGCAGCAGCGCCGCCACTTTGGCTGTGCTGAAGCCGCCTTCGGTCTTGAGCTTGCCGCTGGCCTTGCGCACCGAATACTGCCACGTGCCGTCGCCGCACTGGCTCACGCCGATGTAGTCATTCTGCCTGTTCACAGCTGACCGCCTCCGCCGCTCCGGGCCTGCTTGCGCCGTCCGATGTCCAGCTGCCAGCGGCCAAGCAGCAGCAGCCCGGTCAGCGCAAGGCAGCAGGCGCCGAACCAGTGGCCGATGCGGACGAAAAAGGTCTGTCCGGTCAGCAGGGCGATGCTGTTGTCAGCCAGCACCGCTTCATGGAACAGCCCGGACTGACTTTTGACCGCGCCGGTCGGCTCGATGATGCCGCTGATGCCGGTGTTGGCCGCCCGGAGCAGGCTGCGCCGGTTTTCCACCGCCCGCATCACAGTCATGGCCCAGGAATGGTGCGGCGCGCTGGTGTGTCCATACCATGCGTCGTTGGTCAGATTGATCAGCAGGTTCGCGCCCTCCGCCGTGGTTTTCCGGGCGATTTCCGGAAAAATGGATTCAAAGCAGATCAGTGTTCCCGCTCTGATCCGCTCCGCCGCCAGCGGCTTGGAGGAGCTGCCGGAAGTGAAGTCGCCGAGCAGCTCGACCAGCGGCCTGACAAACCAGAGATATTCACGCAGAGGAACGTACTCGCCAAACGGCACTAAATGCTGCTTGCTGTACCGGTCAACCATTTTGCCGCTCCGGTCAAGCAGAATGGCGCTGTTGAAGTATTCCACCGGCTTGAGATTCTTTTTTTCTCCGCTGTCCGGCGCGTCCATCTCAACCGTGAAGAAAGGCGCTCCGGTGATCAGCTGAATTTTATTTTTATCGACAAAATCGCGCACCCGACCCATCAGAGGGTCGCGGTGAGGATAGAAAGGCAGGGCGGTCTCCGGCCAGACCACCAAATCCGGCTTCATCCCTTGACTGAGCAGCTGTTCAGTCAGAGCGATGTAGCGTTCCACAGTCGTCGTTTTCTGGGCAGGAGACCACTTGACGCTTTGCTCAATATTGCCCTGCGCCGCCGCCGCCGCCGCCTGCTCCGCTTCAGCCGCCTCAAAGGCCACCTGCCGGTAGCGGAAGGTGGAGTAGCCGCCCGCGCTGTAGAGGCAAAGGCAGACCATGACCGCCAGCAGATATTCGCGTTTGGCCGTTTTCACAGTCGGACGGCGGAACAGCTGCTCCATAATCCAGAGCAGAAGGGCGTTGATCTGGACAATGAAAAAGGTGATCAGATGATGCCCGCCCAAGTCAGCGGCCTGAATCAGCAGCGGCTGGCTGGAAAGGCCGTAGCCGAGGTCCATCCACGGCAGGCCGGTGAAGAGCCAGCCTCGTGCCACGTCAAGGCCGACCCAGGCCGCAGGCGCGGTGAGCAGGACAGTGACCGACAGCGCCCTGCCGCTGTCCGGCCTGCCGGTCAGCCGGTTGAAAATAGCGCAGAACACCGCTGTGTAGGCGGCCATGTAGGCGGCCAGCAGAACAAGGACAGCCAAGGCCGCCGCGCTGTGCAGACCGCCGTAGCGCTCCATCACCCCGCTGATCCAGTAGAAAAGGCCGAGATGATACAGCAGGCCCGAAAACATGCCCATTCCGCCGCTCTTGGCCGGAGGCAGCCGCCGCGCCGCCCAGAGCAGCGGAATCAGGGCGACAAAAAGCAGCGGCCACCAGCCGGTCAGGCCGGGCATGGCCAGCGTCAGCAGCAGGGCCGAGGCAGCCGGAGCGGCCAGCGTCAGCAGTCTGTTCGGGGCGTTCTCGTCGCTCATGTCTTGCGGATTCTCACTGTGCGGACCCGGCGCGGGGTCGCGGTCAGCACTTTGAAGGTCAGGGGCGGCGCGGTCACGCTCTCGCCCTGTTTCGGCACCCGGTTGAGCAGATGGATGAGCAGGCCGCCCACCGACTCGTAGGGGCCGTCCGGCAGCAGGCAGTCAAAATGCCGCTCCACCGCCTCAATGTCAATCCGCGCGTCCACGGCCACGGTCTGGCTGTCCACCTCCAGCATCAGCTCCCGCTCGCCTTGGTCGTATTCGTCGTCAATCTCGCCGACGATCTCCTCCAACACGTCCTCCAAGGTGATCAGGCCCCGGACGCTGCCGAACTCGTCGGTGACAAGGGCCATGTGGTTCTTGCCGGACTGGAAATCGCGGAGCAGCTCGGTGATCGGCTTGGATTCGGGAATCAGCTCCGGCGGGTTGAGCTGCTCCTCCAGCGTGGCTGCGGTGCCGCCGCTGCGGCTGAGGATGCGGAGCAGGTCTTTGGCATGGACGATGCCGACGATGTTGTCCGGGCTGCCGCTGTAAATCGGGATGCGGGTGTAGCCTTCCTCGCAGATCAGGCGGCTGATCTCCTCCACCGAGCTGCTGAGGTCGGCGGAGATGATTTCCGCCGCCGGGGTCATGATCTCCGAAGCCACTGTAGCCCGGAAATTGAAAATAGAGTTGATGAGCTGCTCTTCATGGCTGCTGATCAATCCGTGCTCCTCGCCGTCCTCCAGCAGCTCCTGAATCTCATGCTCCAGCTGCTGGGCCGTGTCCGGCGAGGAGCGGAACAAAGGCCGCCGTAGCCGCTGCCAGAAAGATTTTTCCTTCGCTTCCCCCTCGTTCTCGCTCATGGTCTCCGCTGTCATCCTCCCAGATGTCGAAAATAAATCCGCTGCCGTCTGTCCCGGCCATTATAGCATGAGCGGCCCGGCCCGGCGATGAGAAATCGCCGCCTGCTCAGGGAACGATTTTCGTCATCTGGGAAATTTTGCCGATGGCGACGAAGTTGTCGCCCTCCTGAAACAGCTCGTCAGCCTTGGGGATGTACTCATAGCGCTTGCTGCCGTTGCGGCGCACAGCGATGATCTGAATGCCGAAGGTGTTGGTCAGGTTCAGCTCGATCAGGCTTTTGCCTGCCCAGCGTTTGACGGTGAACTCCTTCACCGCCATGGAGCGGTCAAAGGAGAGATATTCAATGAAGCCGGGCATGGCGATGCGGCTGGCGATCTGCTTGGCGGCCATGAATTCAGGAATCACCACGTCGTCCGCGCCGATCTTGTGCAGCAGCTTCTCGTGATCCTTGTTGGTCGCCTTGACCCAGACCTTATGCACGCCCAGCTCTTTCAGATACATGGTGATCATCACGCTGGCGGCGATGGAGTCGCCGACGCTGACCAAGACATGCTCCAGATCCTGGATGCGGATCTGATCCAGCGCCTCGCGGCTCATCGCGTCCGTCTGCACAACCTGAGTCAGAACATGCTGCGCGTTCTTCACTTTTTCCGGGTCGCTCTCCACGCCCAGCACCTCGTGGCCGAGCGCGACCAAGGTCTGGCCGAATTTGAGGCCGAATTTGCCCAGGCCGATCACGCCGATCTGCAATTTCATCGCTCCGCTCCCTCCTCAGCCGATGGACAGCTTTTCCTCTGGCCGGGAATATAAAAGTTTGGTGCCGAAAGACTGCACGGAACTCAGCAGGACCAGCGGGCCGAGCCTGCCGATGAACATCAGCAAGATAATGATCACCTTGCCCAACGGCGAAAGTTTGGGGGTGAGATCAAGGCTCAGGCCGGTGGTGCCGAAGGCGGAGACCGCCTCGAAAAACAGCTCAAGAAAGCGGCCCTGCCCCTGCCTGCTGGCCGCGCCGCCGCTTTCGGTGAAGCTGAGGGCGATGAGGCTGAAAAAAATGATGGCCACAGAGAAAAAGAGCAGGGTCAGCGCGCTGTTGACAGATTCCCGGTCCACGGCGTAATGGCCGATGACGATCTGATGCCTGCCCCGCAGCTGCGCTTTGATAAAGGCGTGCAGGACCCGGAAGGTGGTCACTTTGATCCCGCCTGCGCAGGAGCCGGGCGCGCCGCCGATGAACATCAGCAGAATCATGAACATCAGCGAGCCGCTGGTCATGCTGGCGATGTCCATGGTGTTGAAGCCTGCGGTGCGGCAGGTGACAGATTGAAACAAGGAGGCCAGCACTGCGTTCTGCGGCGGCAAGGAAGAGCTGCCGAAGAAAAATTCCGCGCACCAGATGCAGAACGCGCCTGCCGCCGTGAGGAAGAGCGAGGTTTTAAGGACTATGCCCACATGCCAGGCATCCTGCGGCGGCAGTTTCTTCCTCCTGAAGCGGAGCAGCGAGCCAGCCTCAAGGAGGACGGAAAAGCCTAATCCGCCCAGCACAATCAGCAGGATGACAGTCAGGTTGACCGCCCAGCTGCCCTGCCAGCGGCTGAGGCTGTCGGCGTTGAGCGAAAACCCGGCGTTGCAGAAGGCCGAGACCGCATGAAACAGGGCGTGAAAAGGCGGAAAGCCCTCCGGGTCGCTGAGAAAGAGCAGCAGCGCGCCGCAGAGTTCAATCAGAAAGGCGACAGCAAAGACCTGGATGAGGAATCTGCCGAGATGAAAGTTGGCGTTGTTGAGGATGCTCTGGCCGACTGCGATCTTGTCGGTCATGGAGACCCGTTTCTTCCACAAATACAAAGCCAAGGTCGAGAAGGTCATGATGCCGAGGCCGCCGCCCTGAATCAGGAGCAGGATGATGGCCTGGCCGCTGCGGCTGTAGGCTGTGCCGGTGTCCACCACAGCCAAGCCGGTGACGCAGACTGCTGAGGTCGAGGTGAAGAGCGCGTCGAGAAAGGAGACCCGGCCCGCTCCGCTGCTGAAGGGCGCGTGCAGCAAGACCGCGCCGAGCAGGATGGCGGCGGCAAAGAACAGCACTGGCAGCGAGATGGGCGTGAGTATCTTTTTCAGTCTTCGGTGCAAGTTCATGCGCGTCAGCAGGGCGGCGGATGGAAACACGGTCTGTCCGCCCCAGAATAGCAAAAAAACAGCTTGCAGGAAACAAATTTTGAACGCGCGGCTGGGCAATGGCGATGTCAGCTCCTTTTTGGCATGTCATCATCCGGGGCCTGACAGCTATCCTCCTGCGTTTTTTAAAAATACAAGAAGACGGCGGCGGGCCGCCGCAACGCGGGGAATGGCCGGCATGGCCTCAAATCAGGCCAAAAGACCGGCGCTGTCATCTGAAGCCTGCATCTCGGCCAGAAAAAAACTTGCCCCGGCTTGACATGGCAGCCGCATTGGAGTATTTGTGTGACTGCATCAATATTACCAATGCGTGTCAGATATTATTCCTTGAAGGAAGCAGTCATGCATATCTCTGAAGGTGTTCTTTCCGCGCCGGTGCTGATCAGCGGCGCAGCGCTGGCCGCAGCCGGAACAGTCCTCGGCCTGCGCCGCCTTGATTTTGAAAGCATCATGCCGACAGCGCTGCTGGCCTCGGCCTTTTTTGTCGCCAGCTTAGTGCATGTGCCCATAGGCCCCGGCTCCGTGCATTTAGTCCTGAGCGGCCTGCTCGGCCTGACGCTGGGCTGGGCCTGCTTCCCCGCCATCCTTGTCGGCCTCTTCCTGCAAGCGGTCTTCTTCCAATTCGGCGGCCTGACCATCTTGGGCGTGAACACCGTGACCATGGCCGCGCCCGCCGTGCTCTGCCGCTATCTGTTCCGCCGCTGGTTAGACAAGCCGGGCACCCGGCCCGGAGCCGCCTTTGCCGCAGGCTTTCTCGCGATTCTGCTCTCCTCGCTGCTCACTGCCTTGGCCCTCGCCTTTTCCGACGAAGGCTTCCTCGCCACCGCGCAGACAGTGATCGCCGCCAACGTGCCGGTGATGGTCATTGAGGGCTTCATCACCGCCTTCATCGTTGGCTTCATAGCCAAGGTGCAGCCGGAAATCCTACAGCTACGGAGCGCGTCATGAACCGCCTTGCTCATCTCGTCGTACTGCTTGCTGTCCTGCTCCTGCTGCCGCCCGCCGCGCAGGCGCATAAACTGAGCGTCTTCGCTTGGCCGGAAGGCGGCGAGATTCGCGGCGAAGTCAAGTTCAGCGGCGGACGCAAGGCCAAGAATGTCCAGATTGCGGTGCAGAACGCGGCAGATCATGCCATGCTGGCGGAAACCGCCTGCGACGAGAACGGTGCCTTCCGCTTCGCCCTGCCGGAGCAGGCCCTGCAAGCTCGGCCTGATCTTCTGATTGTCGCCAATGGCGGCGAAGGACATCGTGGTGAATGGCTGCTGGAGGCCAAGGACTACGCCCCGGCGGTTCCGGCAGGCTCGGTTCCGACAAGCTCGGTTTCGACAGGCTCAACCACCGCCGCCGCTGCTGTTTCTTCCGGCCTCAGCGAGCAGCAGATCCGGCGCGTCGTAGCTGAGGAGATGAGCAAGGCGCTGTCGCCTGTCCGTCAGAGTCTTGCGGAAAGCCTTGACCCCGAACCCACCCTGCGCGACATCCTCGGCGGCATCGGCTGGCTGATCGGCCTAGCTGGTCTCGCCGCCTGGGCGCAGAGCCGCAGAATGAAGCATTCCTGAACGCGCGGGCCGCCGCAGCGGCAGCCCGGCCTTTTGCCAACGCACCAACATCAACCAAGGAGCAGAACAATGCAGATCAAAGCCGCAGCCATGACCGCCGCCCTCCTCGCCCTGCTGACCGGCGAGGCCCTCGCCCACTTCGGCATGGTAATCCCTTCGGAGAACATCGTCACCCCGGAGAAGAAAACCATCACTGTGGATGTCTCCTTCTCGCATCCCTTCGAGATGATTGGGATGAACATGGTCAAGCCCAAGCAGTTCCAGATGATATCCGGCAGTGACAAGATCGACTTGCTGCCGCAGCTCAAGGAGGGCAAGGTCATGGAGCATCAGGCGTGGACAACAGACATCGCCATCAAGAAGCCGGGCGTGTACAGCTTGGTCATGGAGCCGGAGCCGTATTGGGAGCCTGCGGAAGACCTGAGCATCATCCACTACACCAAGACTGTCATTGCCGCGTTCGGCGATGATCAGGGCTGGGACGAGCCGGTCGGCATCGCCACCGAGATCGTGCCCATGACCCGGCCTTTCGGCAACTACGCGGGCAACAGCTTCAGCGGCAAGGTGCTGCTCAACGGCAAGCCGGTGCCGGGCGCGGAAGTTGAGGTGGAGCTGTACAACAAGGACAAAAAATTCACGGCGCCGAGCGACTACCACGTCACTCAGGTGGTCAAGGCTGACGAGAATGGCGTGTTCACCTTCGCCTGCCCGCAGCCGGGCTGGTGGGGCTTTTCGGCCCTCAATGAGGCGGACTACAAGCTGAAGAACCCAGCTGGCGAGGAGAAAGGCGTGGAGCTGGGCGCGGTGCTGTGGATCTACCTGGATGAGTACAAGAGCAAATGAGGAAAATGAAGGCAACATTGTTTTCCGTGCCGCAGTGGATCTACCTGGATGAGTACAAGAGCAAATGAGGGTCGGAGCTGAAACATGCGCAGGGGCATACACTCCGTATGCCCCTGCGCAAGCTGCCGGTATGCCCCTGCGCATACGGACGGCATGGGCAGGCGCATACGCGACCCCGCACGGGCGGTCATGACCTTTGAGCAGTTCAGTGCGGGCCGCTCGCTCCTGCATCAGGCTGACCCGCGCGGCAAGCTGATCAGCGCGGGCGTTCTCAGTCTGATCTTCGCCCTCTGCCAGCAGCCGCGCACCGCCTTGGCCGGACTGCTGCTGGCCCTGCTGCTGACAGCGGCGGCCCGGCTGCACTGGGCCGCAGTGCTGCGGCGGCTGCTGGTGGTCAACAGCTTCAATGCCCTCCTGCTGCTCCTGCTGCCACTGACCTATGGCGGCGCGGAGACAGTGCGCTTTGTCTGGTTCGATCTCAGCCTGAGCGGCCTGCGTTTAGCCGCCTTGATCACTGTGAAGAGCAACGCGGCAGTGCTGCTCTTCATCAGCCTGCTGTCCACCTCCACAGTAGCCCGGCTGGGGCAGGGTCTGCAAGCCCTGCGCCTACCGCAAAACCTTTGTCTACTCCTCCTCTTCTCCTACCGCTATCTCGGCCTGATCCACGAGGAGTTCCTCCGCCTGCGCCGCGCCGCCGCGCTGCGCTGCTTCCAGCCAAGCACCAACCTGCACACCTACCGCACCTACGGCCACCTGCTTGGCATGGTCATCGTGCGGAGCTGGAACCGGGCGGCGCGAGTGCAGCAGGCCATGGCCCTGCGCGGCTTCTCCGGCGCCTTCCGCAGCCTGCATGTGATGGAGCTACGCCGCAGCGACGTGTTGCTGACCGGCGCTTTGCTGCTGGCGGCCCTGCTGCTGGCCGCCCTGGAAGTGTAAGCCGAACCGCTACAGCTCCGTCACCTCGTCAAACAGCCCGGCATCCGCCCTGATCTTCTCCGCGCTGCCGATGCTGGCCCGGAAGCCCTTGGCAGTCAGATTCTCAAAAAACGGGGCAAAGCGGCGCAGATCAGCCGCCTTTGTGTCAATCACCTGCTCAAGAAGCCGCTGCCGGTATTCCTGCGTGATGCCGCAAAGATATGCGTCCCGCTCCTTCAGACCGGCGGCGGCGGGCGAGCGCAGCGGATTCAGGCTGCCGTAGGCCCCGATGACTAACTGATCCAGCTTGGCCGGGCTGAGATCCAGTTTTTGCACAGCGGCGGCCAGCGTCTCGTAGGCCTCATAGGTGCGGGCCACCTGCGGATCCCGGTAGCTGACAGCGGCGAAATTGCCGGTGACCGGATGGAACTGGACAAAGCAGCCGTAGGCGCCGCCCTGCTGGCGCACGGTGTTCCAAAAATAATCCCGTGAAAGCCACGTCTTCAGCACCTCAAAGGAGCCGTTGTACTGGCTGAACCCGCTGAACAGCCTGCCGCCTTGGACGTTGAAAACCACATCGGCTGAGGTGGCGAAAGCCTGCCGCGCAGGCAGGGGAGGAAAAACTAGCTCCGCCTGCCGCCGCTGCGCCGCGCCGTTCAGTGCCTGCCGCATGCCGCCGAGGCGATTTTGCACTGCCGCAATGTCAGCGGCGGAGCCGGTGACGGCGACCGTCAGCCCCTCCGGCTGGAAGAGCAGCTGGCGCAGCTGCTCCAGCTTGCTGAGAAAATCCTCCTCGCGCTCTTCGTAGTTCGCGGCCAGATCCTTGAGCTGGAGATAGGCCGTGGCCCCGTTGACCAGCTCGTTGACCGCTCCGGCCTGACTCAGATGAGCGAAGACGCGGGCCGCCGCCAGCTGATAGCCCTCGCTCTGCACCGAATGCTCGGCCCAAGTGAATTCCCGCAGCACGATTTCCTTGATCCGCTGCCGGTTGCTCAGGCTGAGATCGGCGAAGACCTCCTGCGCCAAATCCAGCGCCTGCGGCAGCCAGCCCGACAAGGCCTTGAGCTGGAGCCAGAGCAAGGGCCGCAAAGGCCGGGACGGGTCCACATGGCTGTAAGTCGAGAAGGAATGACTGAAGCCGCCGGTGCGGATGCTCACGTCCTTGGCGAAGCGGACATAGTCTCGCTGGCCGGTGCCGATCTCGGTGGCGATGGTGCCGAAGAGGTCCAGCCAAGGAAGCAGCTCCGCGTCAAGGCAGGAGCAGTCCAGGCCGAACTGGACATAGGTGATGGCGTTGGTGTCCAGCTCGCTGCTGATGCAGCCATCTGCAACCGTGACCCGATGCAGCGGCGGGCGGCGGTTCAAATCCGACCGGGACAGGCGCGGCAGCAGGGCGAGCTGCTCCTCGCTGTTCGGAGTCTGCTGGAGGCGGATCAGCTCCTGTGTCTCAGCGGTCAGGGCCTCCAGCTGCGCCGGACTGAGCGAGCGCTGATAGTCGGCCAGCCTGCGCTGCTCCTCCTGCGCGGCGCGGGCCGCCTTGTCTGGGTCAGGACGGAGGGTGACGGCGGCGAAAGCCGGGTTGTCGAGCAGTTTTTCCTGGATCAGCCGCTCGAAATACCGCTCCTCCAGCGCCTTTCTGCGGATGGAGGCGAACAGCTCCTCGAAGCGCAGGGCGGCAAAGGGATCCGCGCCATGCTTGAGGGCGGGCATGGCCTTGCCGATCAGATCCAGCCCGCGCTGGGCGTTGGTCAGATCCTCGCGGGCGGAGAACTCGTAATGATTCAGCTCGGCCAGCACCAAGTCAGGCTCCAAGCCCTGCGCGACTGCCGCAGTCAGGGCCTGCCGGTGCAGGGCAAGAAAGCGGTCGCGCTTGTCCGGGTCGGAACCGGCCAGATAGGTCAGCATCACCGTCTGGAAGCAGGAGTCGGCCAAGAACATGCCGCCGAAGTCGCGGCACAGCCCAGCCTCGACCACCGCCTTTTTCAACGGCGAGGCATCGGAATTGTAGAGGATGTTGGCGATGACCTGAAAGGCGGTGTTCAGCTCGCGGTCGAGGACTGTGCCGACCGTCGAGCCGACAGCTAAATATGTCTTGCCGTTCAGGCTGCCGCCAGACGGTGCCGCGTAGCCGTCCTCGATAAAGACCGGGCCGCTGATCCGCCGCCCTTGGACAATTTCAGATTTTCCGCCCGGCGCCGTGTGCTGCCGGAGAAAATTGTTCTGCACCGCCGCCAGCTCCTGCTCCAAGTCCGCGTCGCCGTAAAAAAACAGCATTCCATTGGAGGGATGATAATGCCTGCGGTGGAACTCGGCGAACTGCTCGTAGGTCAGATCAGGAATGCAGGCCGGGTCGCCGCCGGACTCGTGGGCGTAGGTGGATTCCGGCATCAGCCCTGCGAAAATCTGGCGGAAAATGATCTGCACCGGATCGGAGAACGCGCCCTTCATCTCATTGAAGACCACGCCTTGAAACTGGAGCGGCGCATCCGCGCTTTCCTTGTGATAATGCCAGCCCTCCTGCTGAAAGGTGCTGCGGGCGAGCAGCGGATTGAGCGTCACATCGCAATAGACATCCATGATGCTGAAATATTCGCTCAAATTGCGGGTGGCGAAAGGATAGAGCGTGGTGTCCGAGCCGGTCATGGCGTTGAGAAAGGTCATCAGGCCGCCTTTGTGGATCTCGCCGAACACGTCATGCGCCGGATATTTCTTCGATCCCATCAGCACCGCGTGCTCAAGGATGTGCGCCACGCCGGTGGAGTCCTCAGGCACGGTCTGGAAAGCGATGCAGAAGGTCTTGTTCGGATCGCTGTTCTTGATCGCCAAGGCCGGTGTGCCGAGCAGCTCGTGTTCAAAGAGATACACATCAGAGCTGATGTCGGCGACATGCTCCTTGCGCCGGAGGATGAAGCCGTGATGGACGGAGCCGATGGTGAATTCTGTCATGGGAAAAGTCTGGTTCTTTGGTGAAGTGAAGAGATTCGCAGGGTTGCCTGTTCAAAGATTCATGTCTATTTTCGCGGCAATTTTTTTTGCCAGCAGCTCAAAATCAGTTCTGGCATCCCGAACTGCCCCGGCATGGCTGCCGATGGCGCCGTCAGCCGGTGTCAGATTGAAGACAGGCTTCCGATGCTCCTGCGCCATAGGGATGAGACTGCGGTAGTGCTTTATCGTGGCAAGGCGGTACATATCTTGTTCCGGTTCAACCTGTTCAGAATCATTCTGGTTCAGCACAGCTTCACGATAAACACGAGGAATACGTTTTATCCATTTATCATAGGCTTTAACTGGTCTGTCCAGACGCACGCTGTGCTGTTGACATAGATAACCTATAGGCTGCATCCTTCCTTGAGGAAGCTCAAATTCAGCATATTCTTCGCAATCTGAACTTCTTCTCCATCTGTTTAAGCGGTCATTCCAAGTTTCTTTCCATTCAGTCAAGGTTGGACCGAGATTTTTCAACCCTTGCAGTGAAAATAAATCTGCTCCAAGCGGGATGACAACATAATCTGTTGCAATAAGAACTGACCTGTTGATAGCGCCAAGATTTGGCCCTATGTCCACAAGAACTATATCTGCCTGAACTTTTTCTGAAGCCTTTTGCATAACCTGCCAAAAAGAACTCAATATTCGCATTGGCCTGTAAAGGTTGTTATCTCCAATTCGCCATTCACCAGACAAACAGTCTTCGTAAGAAGAAAGAGCGACATCTCCAGCTATAAGATATAGGTCTTGCGTGATATGTTGAAGTATTGGCTCTGCTATGTCTCCAACTCCGGTGAGAGGTTTCACGCATCTGTATACAGTCGCGCCTTTTTGTTTTGAATCCCATATTTCTTCTATTCTTTCTTCCGTAAGGAAAGCAGCTGTCAAATTTACCTGCGGATCGAGATCAGCGACAACAACCCGCTTGCGGAGGCTGGCATACATCCAAGCCAAATGATAAATGAGCGATGTTTTGCCGACTCCTCCTTTGTTGTTGAAAAAAGTCAGAACCGGGACGTGCTGGCTCATGTTTTTCTCCTTAAGGTGCAGACAACTGCGCTCTGGCTGGTTTCAAACTCAGGCTCAGGGTTGCTATTTTCCAACATCGCTTTTTTAGCTATGGCGATGCCTCGGCCAAACGCCTGCACAAAACCGAATGTTTTCAGCACATCGGTAATATTCGGATTGCGATAATCGGTTATCCCTGGTCTGCCAAAATTTTCAGCTGTGACATTGCCGTATGGCCCGCCGGGACTGCTTATTTCAATCCGGTCATTGAACCAATACACCCGCACCGGCGCATTTGTCCTTTCGTAGGTGCGGTGCAGCACCGCATTGTAAAGTATCTGCTGGAAGGCGGCAGGCGGATACGGCAGCTCTTTCTGGTGGGTCGGAGCGGAAATAATGTCAACCGCTGTCCGGTTGTGCGCTTTCAGCTTGTCCTCGGCTCGGCGGAGGATGTCAACTACTGCGCCGCCGATTTTTTCTTCATCAATGACCGGATCAGCAAGTTCAGTTCCGTCAATCCGTAAAAACTGAATGCAGGCTCCGGGCAGAAAATCTTGCGGACTTTTCCCTATGGCGAGAAGACCAAGAATGGTTGGCGTGGTCTCATCAGGCGAGACAATCATCTTGCAGCTTGCCAGACGCTCTGCATAAGAACGATTGTTTGACTCCAGCACATCTGCGGCAAATGCTGACGGCAGATATTCATTTTCAAAAATCAGCTTGGAAAGATCGCTGATTTTTGCCGACAGCACAGGATAAAGATCAAAAGGAAGATTTTTGCATCTTCTTTTCTCATTGAGAATGCGTTCTTCTTGCTCGTTGGCAAGGGCGCGGCGGGGGCCGGTGCGTATCCATATCCGCCCTTCATACTTCACCGGCGGCATGTCGGACGGCATGACCGTGACCACTGCCATTTCCGCTCCTTTCAGGATTCTTTTTTCCACAGAAAGAACAGGCAGCGGCAGAATGTTGCCGTCTGTTTTGATGTCGGCCAAGGAGCGCAGCAGCTGATCTGTGATTTCAATCCCGGACGGCGTTCCGTCATCTTTGGCCCCGATAAAGAGCACACCGGCTTCATTGTGATTCGGCAGATCGTTGGCAAAGGCGCAGACCGCCTGCCTCCCCTTTTTCGGCGCATCACCTTGAAAACTTTCTTTCCGTTCCGCTCGGTCAGATTCCGTGTCGCTCAGCAGAGCTTCCAGTTCCTCATCTGTGAATCTTCTCATGACAGCAAGCCGTTGCTAAAATTTTTTCTGCGAATCCAGCAGCACCGTCACCGGCCCTGAGTTTGTCAGGCTGACTTCCATCATCGCCTGAAACTCGCCGCTGGCCGTGACGATGCCGAAGCACTGCACAGCTTCAATGAAATCAAGATAAAGCTGCTTGGCCCGCTCCGGCGGCGCGGCCTCTGACCACGACGGGCGGCGGCCTTTACGGCAGTCGCCGAGCAGAGTGAACTGCGAGACGACGAGCATGGCCCCGCCGGTGTCGAGGAGGGAGCGGTTCATCAATCCGGCCTCGTCGTCAAAAATCCGCAGGTTGACGATCTTTTCCGCCAGCCAGACGATGTCCTGCGGCGTGTCCGCCTCATGCACGCCGAGCAGCGTCAGCAGCCCCGCGCCGATGGCCCCGGTTTCACGTCCGGCCACCGTCACGCTGGCCCTGCTGACCCGCTGAATCACTGCCCGCATCAGCTATCCTCCTTCAGTTGCAGTTCGTCTTTGAACGTAAACAGCATAGAGCAATCAGGCCGGAAAAGGCAAGCCTGATTTTTCCAAGTTGGCAGGAAGGGCGCGACGGAGTATAGTTGCCGCATTTTTCGCCAATTTGAGCCTTGATTTGATCAGCATGAATAATTTATGGAATGAAAGCGAGGCCGCAGCCTGCGCCGACGAGCTGGCTTTGCGGGTTTACAGCTCCCGCCTGCTGGGCCGCGAGCCTGCCTTGGTGCTGCACGGCGGCGGCAACACCTCGGTGAAGATAACAGAGAAGAACCTGCTCGGCGACGAGGAGGAGATTCTGTATGTCAAAGGCAGCGGCTGGGATTTGGCCACGATTGAGGCTGCCGGATTCGCGCCGGTGCGACTGCGGCCCATGCTCGCGCTGGCCAAGCTGAAGCGGCTGACCGATCCGCAGATGGTCAACGGGCTGCAAACCCAGCTCATCCGCGCCGACGCGCCCGCGCCCTCGGTGGAGACTATCCTTCATGCCCTGCTGCCTTTCCGCTATGTCGATCACACCCACGCTGACGCAGTGGTGACAATCTGCAATACGCCGGACGGCCTGCGGCGCATCGGCGAGCTGTACGGCGGCTTGGCCGTGATCGTGCCCTATGTGATGCCCGGCTTTGACCTTGCCCGCGAGGCAGGCCGCTTTTTCGCCGCGCAGGCCGGGCCGCAGACCATCGGCATGGTGCTGATGAATCACGGCATCTTCTCCTTCGGCGACACGGCGCAGGAATCCTACGAGCGGATGATTCGCTTGGTGAGCATGGCCGAAGAGCATCTGCGCCAGCATGACGCTTGGGAGCTGAACGGGCCGCCAGCAGCGGAGCCGCGCTTTGACCGCTGCGAAATCGCCAAGCTGCGGCAGGCCATTTCCGTCAAAGCGGGCAGGCCGATGCTGCTGCATGTCACCGGCAGCCAGCGCGGGCTGGACTTCGCCCGCCGGGCCGATGTCCGTAAGCTGGCCTGCGGCCCGGCCACGCCGGATCATGTCCTCCGCACCAAGGCCCTGCCGCTGATCGGGCGCGATGTCGAGCAGTACGCGCAGGATTACCGCCGTTATTTTGAAGCGCATGAGCCAACGGCCCAAGAGCGCAAGGTTATGCTCGATCCGGCCCCGCGTGTGCTGCTCGACCCGGAGCTGGGCCTGTGCTTCGGCGGCGCGTCCGCCGCCGAAGTCGGCATTGTTGCTGACATTTACGAGCACACGATGGACTGTATCCTCCGGGCGGAGCGGCTGGGCGGCTGGCAGCCTCTGTCTCCGCACGATCTCTTCGATGTTGAATATTGGGATTTGGAGCAGGCCAAGCTGAAGAAAGGGGGCAAGACTCCGGTCTTCAAGGGGGAAATCGCTCTGATCACCGGCGCGGCATCGGGCATCGGCAAGGCTTGCGTGGACTCGTTCCTCAAGCGGGGCGCAGCGGTGGTCGGCTTGGATATTGATCCGAAAATTGCCGAACTGTCCACCTCTCCCGCCTTTCTCGGCCTGCAATGCGACATCACCGATGAACAGCAGGTCGCGGCGGCTCTTGACCAGACCGCGCTGCGCTTCGGCGGTTTGGACATGCTGGTGCTGAACGCGGGCATCTTCCCGCCCAGCAAGGCAGTTGCCGAGCTGCCCAGCGAGCTGTGGCGACAGGTGATGGCGGTGAATCTTGATGCCAACCTGACTCTGCTGCGCGAGGCGCATCCCCTGCTCAAGGCCGCGCCCGGCAAGGGCCGCGTGGTGGTGATCGGCTCAAAAAACGTGCCCGCGCCCGGCCCCGGCGCGGCGGCCTATTCCGCTGCCAAGGCCGCGCTGACCCAGCTGATGCGGGTCACGGCTTTGGAATGGGGCAAGGACGGCATCCGCATCAACGCCCTCCATCCGAACGCGGTTTTTGACACCGGCATCTGGACTGACGAAGTTTTGCAGGCGCGGGCCACGCATTACGGCCTGAGCGTGGCGGCGTACAAAACAAACAACCTGCTCGGCGTGGAGGTGCGCAGCTGCGATGTGGCCGAATTAGCTGCTGAAATGTGCGGCCCGCTCTTCGCCTGCACCACTGCCGCCCAGCTGCCGGTGGATGGCGGCAACGACAGAGTGGTATGAGCGGCGGAATGACGGCAGGCAATTTTCACCATTTTTTAACCGCTTCGCAACACAGCCGCGCATAAAAGCGCGTGCGCTGCTTGTTGCTGCTCAATGCTATGTCTTATCCGCCGCATACGCGTTCAGCGGCGAGTGCAAAAAATAATAGAACATCAGCAGGCTGTTCCGCCTGAATGGGGAGGGTAACATGTTGAAACTGAAGGTTAAGATATTTTTTAAACACCCTTCGCCGCCAAGTGCAATTTTTTGTATTGCCTTCTTGAACGGCAAATGCTATAGTAGCTCATGTCTTGAGAAAAGAGCTGCGCTGCCTGTGCGCTGTTGACAGCCAAGGGCATTTGCGGTATAGAGCAAAGCAGATTCTTTTCGCAAACTCCGCCCAGCAGCCGTCCGGCTGCTTTCCGCGTCCGCAGTCAGGCTGCGGACACTGGTGCGGCAGGCAGGATCTGATATTGAATTATTGATGCGCACAAAACAACACATGAAAGGAGGCAGGTAATGAAGAAGGATCGCGTGGCGCTCGGAGCAGCTGCTCTGCTGGCTTTGGCCGGATTTGCTCATGCCAATGATTTTGGCGGCGGCTACAACCCGGGCCAGGATGTCGGCGTTCAGGATGAGCCGCTGCAGGACATGGGCGCCGTTCAAGGCGAGCAGGCTGTCGTCCAGAACGAGCAGGTTGTGTATGAGGATGTCTCCGCCAGCGCAGGCCCTGACCAGATGCTGTCCGGCGGTGTTCCCGGCGTTCCGGTCAATGCCAAGCCCGGCGAGTGCTACTCCCGTTGTATCGCTCCGGCCAAATACAAGACCGTCACCGAGCGGATCATGGTCCGTCCTGCCACCGAGCGAATCGAGACCATCCCGGCCAAGTACAGATGGGCTGAGAAGCGCGTAGTGGCAAAAGACGCTTCCGAGCGGATCGAGACCATGCCGCCGAAGTTCGCATGGCGCACCGAGCGCATCGTCCTCCGTCCCGCTTCCGAGCGGCTGCGGGCCATTCCGGCGCAGTACGAGACCCGTCAGGAGCAGGTTGTTGTGAAGCCCGCCTCCACCCGGATCGTCACCACCCCGCCGGTGTTCAGAACTGTGAAAGAGCGCGTTCTGGTGCAGGCCGCCTCCACCAAATGGATCAGAACTGCGGTTCCCTGCGCGCCGGAAGATGTGAAGCTGGGCCTGACCGACTGCGAGACTCTGTGTCTGGTTGAGACACCGGCGATGTACAAGACCGTGATCAAAAAGATTCTGGTCACCCCGCCGCAGGAGAAGACCGTCACCATTCCGGCTGAGTTCGAGACCATCACCAAAGACGTGCTGGTGGCCCCGGCCCGCGTGGAGAAGGAGATCATTCCTGCCGAGTACCAGACCGTGCGCAAAAAAATCATGGTCGAGCCGGCCAAGACCCGCACTGTACCTGTTCCAGCTGAGTACAAGACCATCCGCGTCAAGGAAGTGGTTCAGGAAGCCAGCGAGCGCCGCATTCCGGTTCCAGCTGAGTACCAGAACATCACCAAGCGCGTCAAAGTCAGCGACAGCAAGATCGTCTGGCGGGCAGTGCTCTGCGAAGATCAGATTCAGGACACCAAAGTTCTGAGCGTGCAGCGCGCGCTGGCCCAGGAGGGTTTCAATCCTGGCCCGGTCGACGGCAACTACAGCCAGTCCACTCAGCAGGCTCTCCGCGCTTTCCAGCGGTCCAAGGGCCTGCCTGAAGGCGGCGGCATGACCATCGAGACGCTTGAGGCATTGGGCGTTTACGAGTAAAACCTCTTTTCGCTGAACTGAGGCACCAGAAAAGGCCGGGAGCAATCCCGGCCTTTTTTATTGTCTGCAAACAAACAGTCCGGGCAATGCGGCCTGTCTTGACAGCGGCCTGATCATGCTTATTGTGTGCGGCACAATCCGTTGTCTCACCACAGAGATACTGTAAAAAAACATCTGCCAACGAGGATGCCGATCATGACCGCACAGGCTCAGACGAAGGAATTTCAGGCCGAGACCAGAAAGGTGCTCGATATTGTCATCAATTCGCTCTACACCGAGCGGGACATTTTTGTCCGCGAATTAGTCTCCAACGCTGCGGACGCGCTGGAGAAATTCCGCCATGTCTCGCTGACTGAGAAGCCGGAATTTGATGCCCATGTGCCGCTGGAAATCCGCATTGATTGCAATGACAAAAAGCATATTCTGACCATCACCGACACCGGCATCGGCATGACCGCCGCAGAGCTGGAGGCCAACTTGGGCACTATCGCCCATTCCGGCTCTGGCAAATTCCTCGCCGAGCTGGCCGAGACCGCGAAGAAAGATGTCAATCTGATCGGCAAGTTCGGCGTGGGTTTCTACTCGGCGTTCATGGCCGCCAAGACAGTGAAAGTGCAAAGCCGCTCCTGGGACGGCAGCCAAGGCCACGAATGGTTCTCGGACGGCAACGGCAGCTACACCATCAGTCCCTGCGACGGCCTGCATCGCGGCACGAAAATTGTCATGGAGCTGAAGGAGGATGCGCACGATTACGGCCAAAAATTCACCATCGAGCGGATCATCCAGCAGTATTCCACATTCATTCCTTTTCCGGTCAAAGTCGAAGGCAAGAAAGTCAACACTGTTGAAGCCATCTGGACGCGGGCGAAAAGCGAAATCAAAGACGAAGAGTACACCGAGTTCTACAAATTCGTGGGCAATGCTTACGATAAGCCGCTCTACCGCTATCATTTTTCTGCTGACAGTCCGTTATCCATCAACGCCCTCCTCTTTGTGCCGAAGGATAACTTTGAATCTATCGGCTTGGGCCGGATGGATCCGGGCGTGAATCTGTATTGCCGCCGGGTGCTGATTGATCAGCACAGCAAGAACATCCTGCCGGAATGGCTGCGTTTTCTCAAAGGCGTGGTGGATTCCGAAGATCTGCCGCTGAACATCTCCCGCCAGTCTCTCCAGGACAATGCCCTTGTCGCCAAAATCCGCAAAGTCATCACCAAACGCTTCATCAAATTCATGGAGGAGGAAGCGAAAAACGACGCGGAGAAATATCAGGGCTTCTGGAAAACCTTCGGCCTCTTCATTAAAGAGGGAGCTACCTCGGATTATGAATACCAATCCGAGCTGGCAAAACTGCTCCGCTTTGAGTCATCGGCAACAGAGCCTGGCAAAATGACCTCTCTGGAAGACTATGTTAGCCGGATGAAGGAAGGCCAGAAGGAGATGTACTACATCAGCGGCCCCAGCCGGGCTGCGGTTGAGAACGGCCCATATGTCGAGATGTTCAAAAAGCGGAACATCGAGATCATTTACACGTTGGAGCCGATTGACGACTTTGTGCTGTCGCATCTCGGCACATTCGATGAGAAAAAACTACTTTCTGCTGACCGCGCCGACCTTCGTTTGCCGGAAAATACGGATAAAACCGAGCAGGAAAAGGCTGATGACGCAGGCAAGGAAAAACTCGCCGATGCAGTGCAGACTTCGCTCTGCAAATGGATGAAAGAAGTGCTGGGTGACAAGGTGCAGGAGGTCAAAGCGTCGAGCCGCTTAGTTGACAGCCCGGCCATGATTGTCAATGTGGACGGTCACATGACTTCGACGATGGAGCGGATTCTGGCCGCCCAGGGCCGGGGCAAGGACAACCCGATGATGATGGGCAACAAGAAGGACATGGAGATCAATCCGGCCAGCGGGCTAATCAGAAAAGTCGCTGATCTGCGCGTCAAAGATCAGGATTTTGCCAAAGAGCTGGCCGAGCAGATCTACGACAACGCCATGATTCAGGCTGGTCTGCTGATCGACCCGCAGCAGATGGTCAGCAGAAGCTACCGGATTATGGAAAGAATGGCGGTATAAGGCCATCACGTCCTTGCAGGGGCGTTTCAAAACGTCCCTGCGACTGAAAAATACACCCCGCCTTTCGCCGCATCCGCTCTGAAAATTTAAGAAACGCCCCTTGCAATCCGTGGTCTTTCCTTTTCCGCAACCTTGCCATGCGAATATCCTTCATCAATCCGCCCTATCTGAAGCATTTTTCCCGGCCTCAGCGCAGCCCGGCTGTGACCAAAAGCGGCACGCTCTATTATCCGCTCTGGCTGGCGACTGCCGCCGGGTATGCGGAGGCGGGCGGCCATGAAATTGACCTGATTGACGCGCCTGCGGCGGATTTGTCAAGCGAGGCAGTCGTTGCCAGAGTTAAAGCCCTCGGCAGCCGTTTGGCCGTGGTGGAGACCAGCACGCCGAGCATCAGCAACGATGCGCAGTTCTGCGAAACGCTGAAAAAGGCGGCGCAAGAGAACGGCGGCGACATCTTCATCGTTCTGGTCGGCACGCATGTTTCCGCCCTGCCTGCGGAAAGCCTGCGTCTCAACGCCGCCGTGGATGCGGTCGCTCAAGGCGAATACGATGCCACCATCCGGGAGCTGGCCGCCGCGCTTGAATCCGGCGGCGACATCAGCAAAGTTGCTGGATTGTGGCTGCGGCAGGGCGAGCAGATCATTAACACCGGCAGCCGCGAGCCGCTGCACGATTTGGACAGCGTTCCCTTTGTCAGCTCGATCTACAAACGCTTCCTCCAGCCGGAGCATTATTTCAATCCCAACGCCCTCTTCCCGATGGTGACGATCACCACCAGCCGGGGCTGCCCGCACCGCTGCTTCTTCTGCGTCTATCCGCAGACCATGATGGGCCACCGGCTGCGCGTCCGCAGCGTGGGCAACGTGGTTGATGAGCTGGAACACATCGTCAGCAAGTTCCCGGAGGTCAAGGCGGTCTTCTTTGAGGACGACACATTTCCGGCGCAAAAGGCCCGCTGCATCGCCATTTGCGAGGAGATCATCCGGCGGGGCATCCGCATTTCGTGGACAGCCAACGCGCGGGTTGACCTTGATCTGGAAACGATGCTGGCGATGAAGAAGGCGGGCTGCCGCTGCCTCTGCGTGGGCTTCGAGAGCGGCAATCAGCAGCTTTTGGATGCCATGCGGAAGGGCATCACCTTGGCGCAGTCCGAGCAGTTCATGCGGGCGGCGAAGCAGGCGGGCATCTTGGTGCATGGCTGTTTCATGGTCGGCCTGCCCGGCGAGACGATGGAGACTATGGAAAAGACGCTTGAATTCGCCATCAAGCTGCGGCCTGACGCGATTCAGATGTATCCGGTCATGGTCTATCCCGGCACGGAGGCGTACAGCTGGTACGAGCAGCGCGGCCTGATCGCGACCAAGGATTTCGCCCGCTGGCTGACCCCGTCCGGCCTGCACAACACGGTGATCCGGGGCGAAAATCTGACAGCGGCAGAGCTGGTGGCCTTCTGCGACCATGCGCGGAAGAAATTCTACCTGCGGCCTGGCTATCTGCTCTACAAAGCCGGGCAGATGCTCCGTCATCCCAGCGAGATGCGCAAGACGCTCAAATCAGCCCGCACCTTTGCCAAATATCTCCTTTTCGGCTCTGATCTGAACAAAGAGGCGGTGCGCAGTCATGCCTGAATTGTCTGTCATTATCCCGGCTTGGAACGCGGAAAAGACCTTGCCTCTCTGCTTGGAGGCCTTGGAGCGGCAGACAGTCCCTCGCGACCGCTTCGAGGTGATCGTGGTGGATGACGGCTCCAGCGACAGCACCGCCGAGATTGCCCGCCGGTTTTCCGTCCGCTGCTGCTCACAGGCAAATCAAGGCCCGGCGGCGGCCCGCAATCAGGGCGCGGCTTTGGCACAGGGCAGCCTGATTTTTTTCACGGACGCGGACTGCGTGCCGGATCCAACCTGGCTGGAAGAGATGGCCGCGCCGTTTGCACGGCCTGAAGTGGCGGCGGTCAAGGGTGCTTACCGCACTGAGCAGACCAACCTTGTCGCCCGTTTTGCCCAGCTGGAGTTTGAGGAACGTTTCAGAATGCTGGCGCGGCGGGACAGCATTGACATGGTGGACACTTATTCCGCCGGCTTCAGAAAGGATATTTTTCAGCAGCTGGGCGGCTTCGACACCCGCTTCCCGGAGGCGAACAACGAGGACACCGAATTTTCCTACCGGATGGCCGAGGCCGGACACAGGATGGTCTTTGCGCCCAAGGCCGTCGTGCGCCACCTGAACCACCCGGATTCAGTCCGCCGCTATTTCCGGCTCAAATTCGGGCGCGGCTACTGGCGGATGATGGTTTATCAGCTTTTTCCGGGCAAAATGCTCAAAGATTCCTACACCCCGCAGACGCTGAAGCTGCAAATCCTCGCCCTGCTCGGCGCAGGCGCGGGCCTCATCGCCCTGCCGTGGCAGGGCGCGGCAGCCTTCACCGCCGCCCTGCTCTTCTTTCTTATCCTGAGCATTCCCTTTGCTGCCGCCGTTTTCAAGAGCGACCGGACAGCAGCTCTGCTCTCGCCGCTTCTGCTCGCTCTGCGGGCCGCGGCCATCGGCAGCGGCGCGCTCTGGGGCGCGGCGCGGCTGATGGCAGGCCAGAAATTCGAGTCTCCTGCATAAAAGATTTCAGCAGGGGAAGAGCTTCCGCCCCAGTGCCGCCACATTTTTATTTTCCTCCCCCCGCCTTCCTGATAAGCTGCGCTGCGACATCCTTCAACCTCAACCGCAGGAAGGCAGCACTCATGAGCAGCAATTTGCAGGAAGAAATCCAGAAACGCCGCACCTTCGGCATCATCAGCCACCCGGACGCAGGCAAGACCACCTTGACGGAAAAGCTCCTCCTCTTCGGCGGGGCAATCAACATGGCCGGCGCGGTCAAGTCGCGCAAGACGGCCCGCCACGCCACCAGCGACTGGATGGCAATAGAGCAGGAGCGCGGCATCTCCGTCACCACCTCGGTGATGAAGTTCAACTACCGCGACTTCGAGATCAACCTCTTGGACACGCCCGGCCACCAAGACTTCTCCGAAGACACCTACCGCGTCCTCACTGCCGTTGACTCCGCCTTGATGGTGATTGACTCGGCCAAGGGCGTGGAAACACAGACCACCAAGCTGATGGAAGTCTGCCGGATGCGCAACACGCCGATCATCACCTTTATCAACAAGCTCGACCGGGACGGCCTGAATCCATTCGACATTCTTGCTGATATTGAGGAGAAGCTCCAGATTGAGTGCGCGCCGCTTTCGTGGCCCATCGGCATGGGCAAGGGCTTCAAAGGGGTTTATGACCTGCGCCGCAACGAGCTGAATTTGTTCACGCCCAGCCGCGACACCCGGCCCGAAGATCGAGTGGTGGTCAAGGGCTTGGATGATCCGCGCTTGGATGAGCTGCTTGGCCGTGATGCCGAACAACTCCGGGAGGATGTGGAACTGCTGCACGGCGCGGCCAACGCCTTTGAGTATGAGCAGTATCTGAAGGCAGGGCAGACTCCGGTCTTCTTTGGCAGCGCGATCAACAACTTTGGCGTGCGCGAGCTGTTGGACAACTTTGTTGAGCTGGCCCCGCCGCCTGGCCCGCGTCAGACAGTCAGCCGGATGGTCGCGCCGGACGAGGAAGCCTTCAGCGGCTTCACCTTCAAGATTCAGGCCAACATGGACCCGGCTCACCGCGACCGGATCGCCTTTTTCCGCATCTGCTCCGGCAAGTTCACGCGCGGGATGAAGGTGAAGCACCACCGCATCGGCAAGGAGATCAACCTGAGCAATGCCACAGTCTTCATGGCTCAGGAGCGTTCGCATGTCGATGAAGCCTATCCCGGCGACATCATCGGCATTCACAACCACGGCACGATCAAGATCGGCGACACCTTCACCGACCGTGAGCCGCTCAAGTTCACCGGCATCCCCAACTTTGCCCCGGAGCACTTCCGCCGGGTGATCCTGAAGAATCCGCTCAAGATGAAGCAGCTCGCCAAGGGCTTGGTGCAGATGGCCGAGGAAGGCGCGGTGCAGGTCTTCCGTCCGGTGCTTGGCAATGACTACATCCTCGGCGCGGTGGGCGTGCTGCAATTCGAGGTGACGATGGCGCGGCTCAAGGATGAGTACGGCGTGGAGGCGATTTCCGAGGGCATCAACTACAATCTGGCCCGCTGGGTGAGCTGCGACGATCCGAAGAAGCTGAAGGCGTTTGAGGCCAAATGCCAAGGCAATCTGGCCTTTGACGCGGAAGGTCATCTCGCCTTCCTCGCTGACGGCCAGTGGCGGCTCAAGCACACTGCCGAGCTGTTCCCGGAGATTGTATTTCATAAGACAAGGGAACATAATTGAGCAACGCAGGAGCGAAATTATTTTCGTTCCTGCGAACATCTCGATACAAAGAGGATATTATCATGATATCAGCGGAGAAAAGCGTTTATGTTTCCTACTCCTGGGGTGCGGAAAAGAAATATCCGCTAGTTAACGAGCTTCTGGCCGCGCTTGATGCGAAAGGCATCGAGGTCAAGCGGGATAGCAATGTAATCAATTACGGCGATTCCATCAGGGCGTACATGGATGAGCTGGCCGCAGGCCGGGCGATCATCTTAGTTTTGAGCGAGGAATATTTCAAATCTCCGAACTGCATGTATGAGCTGCGGGAGATTTATCTCAATAACCGGAAAGAGTTTAGAAAGAGAATCTTTCCAGTTGTGATGGAAGGAACAAGATTTCACCGTGCTGCTGACCGTATTACATATATCAAGTTCTGGGAAGAAGAAACTGAAAAGCTGAATGCCAAACTCAGCTCTGTTTCCAGAGAAAACCTCAGTGCCGTATCTCATAATGAACTCAGAGATTATGCCGATTTCCGTCGGATTATTGATGATCTGCTCGCGTTGATTGGCGATATGTGTAGCCCGACTCAAGAGGAGCATCTGAAAACAGGCTTTTCCGCATTGATTGAGCGCATCTTTTCTCGCAACCCGCCTTCTGGTGGTGGCGGCACGGATAAAACTAGCCGAGAAAAAGCGGCGGTCAATCAGTCTGTAGATATTGATCAGAATATTGTTGGAAACGGCAATATCTCTTCCGCGAGTGGGAATATTACTATCGGAAATGTCACCATTTATGCTGCCGGGACTACACCGCCGCCGGAAGAAACATCTTCTCAAAAATTCCCTGCCAAACTCGGAACGCTCTTCAACGTTCCAAAACTTCCGCAGAACTACTTGGAGCGGCCTGAATACCTTGATGATTTCCGCGCCGCCTTGCAGCAGGAGTCTATTGGTCTTACCGGAGCACCGCATGTGGGTGTGCAGGGTATGGGCGGCCTCGGTAAATCCGTTCTTGCAGCTGCCTTGGCCCATGATAAGGAAGTGCAGGCCGCCTTTCCTGACGGCATATTCTGGCTCACCTTTGGCCAAAAGGTTGAAAATGACGTGCTGCTTGTCCAACAGAACAACATCCTCAATTTGCTTGGCCATAAAAATCAGGAAAACTCGCTTGATCTCAGCAGGCATAAGCTGAATTCAGTCCTGCAAGGCAAACTCTGTTTATTCATCATTGACGACATCTGGGACAGCAAGCATCTGAAGTGCTTTGACCTCAGCGGAACAGACTGCCGTTTTCTGCTCACCAGCCGGAAAGCTGACGTGCTGGACCGGCTCGATATGGAACGAAAGCGGATTGATCTACTGAGTGAGGAGCAGGCTTTGACAATGCTGGCGCAGTATTCCCGCTACGCTTTGACTGCTTTGCCGAAGGAAGCCAAGGAGATTGTCAAAGAATGCGGCTATCTGCCCTTGGCTGTGGCCGCCATCGGCAGCATGGTGAAGGGCAAGCCAGCAGACCGCTGGCAATTGGCTTTGCGCAAATTGCAGGAGGCGAAGCTCGACAAGATTTCTTGCAAGTTTGACTATCAATACGAGAACCTGTTCCGGGCCTTGCAGGTCAGCGTTGAGGCGTTGCCGGAAGCGCAGCAGCAATATTACAAAACATTGGCTGTTTTTCCTGAAGATGCGAATATTCAAGAATCAGCTATCGTGTTGTATTGGGAGCATTGCGCTGTCAGCGATGATGAGCCGCAGGATGTAATTGATGCGCTGGTGGATTCCTCGCTGCTCACTCGTGTTGATAATGATTCTTTGCGGCTGCATGACCTGCTCCGGGATTATCTCATCAGTCAGACGGAGGATGTCGCTGCACTGCACAGGCAATTGCTGGAGGCGTACAAGGCGAAGTATCCTAGCGGATGGCATACGATTTCCAATAAAGATTCATTCTATTTTCAGAAAAACTGGTGGAATAATGCAGTAAAAGCTCGTGTAGAAGTTGAGCTTGTTAAAGAGATAACAGCAGATTTGATGACCAGTAATGTCCTTGATCATATCATAGCATTTCTTTCTCCGATTAAAGATTCCCTTGAGTTAGCAGACGGTGATTATTATGAAATCTTCTCAAGAACAACTGGTTTTAACGGGGATATTGACAAGGAAACTTTCAATAAAATTATTGCTGAAGGTGAAGTCATAAAAAATATTCGATTACAATTAAACCCACTTAAAGAGTTGCTTGGCCAGCTCCCTTCCGAAAAGAAGGAATTGCTGCTTAAACAGTTTCCAGATATACCCTTTCTTAAAAAGGCTCTAACAGGTCAATAATACACAAGACTGAACGACTTTCTATTCCTGCTAAGACCGCCGAAGACAGACTGAAACCGCAGCAACTCCTCTTTTCACAGACTGCTGCCGCATCCTTGCTTTTTTGTATCCTGCAAGATACACTTAATTATGCAATACACCCTCCAAAGCACCAAGCAGTTTGACAAATGGTTTGCCAAGCTGAAAGACCCGGCAGTCAGAACAAGAGTTTTAGCCCGATTTGTCCGGGTTGAAAACGGCAGCTTTGGAGATTTCAAGCAACTGAGCGCAAATCTGTTTGAACTGCGCTTCTTCTTTGCCTCCGGCCTGCGGATTTATTACACCGTGCGGCAGAATCAAATAGTGCTGCTGCTTGTCGGCGGCGACAAGTCCACTCAGAGCAAAGATATAGAAGCCGCCAGCAGGCTGATTGACGAATTGGAGAAATGAACTATGGCCCTGCAAACAAAACCGTTCGACATCGCCGAACACCTGAACACCGCTGAAGAAATCCGCATGTTCCTGCAAGAGGTCGCTGCCGACGGCGACGAAGCCGATTTCATTCACGCCTTGAACACGGCGGCCAGAGCAATGGGTATGACGGAAGTCGCGAAAAAAGCGGGCATTTCCCGCGCAAGCCTGTACAAATCGCTTGCTGAAAACGGCAATCCGAAGTTCTCAACCATCAGCAAGGTCACCAAAGCCCTTGGCTGCAAATTGGCCGTGGTATAGCCAAACAAAGGCAGGCGCAACACCTGCCCTTGCCCGCTTGCTTTACTGCTTCGGCGATCCGCACTCGCCTTGATGCTTCACGGAAACCCCGGCTGCCGCCGCCGTGCAGGCGTTGCCGTAGGTTTTGCCGTCGCAGCCGCAGACCGGATTGTACTCTCGCGTGCAAACTTCCGGCTTCGGCTGACAGATGCCGGTCATGTCCGCTATGCCGCAGTTGGCATCAGGGCCGTATTGGCAGTATTGATCCGCCGGACAAAGGACATTGAGGAGGCCGCCGCACACGCCGTTCGGCGGAGTCTCAGGTTTCGGGCCGAATTTGGGGCATCCGGCCAAAAGGAGCATGGCCGCGCCGCTGATGGAAAAGAGGACGAACCGTTTCATAAGAGTCTCCCTGCTGCTTGTTAAAAGCCGGACACTATGTCCAGCTGAAAAAACATGGGGCCACTTCAACCCGCTGAGAAAATTTTTCCCGGATTAAGAATGCCGTTGGGATCAAAAAGCTGCTTCAGCCTGCGCATGAGCTGGAGGCTGGCCGGGTCAATCTCCAGCGGCAGAAAGGCGGATTTGGTGATGCCGATGCCGTGCTCGCCGGAGAGCGTGCCGCCGAGGCTGAGGACAAAGCGGAAGAGCCGCTCTTTGGCCTCAAGGCCGCTGCGGCACTCGTCAGGCTGGCTCTTGTCGAGCATGATGTTGACGTGGATGTTGCCGTCGCCCGCGTGGCCAAAGGTGAGGATGAGCAGCTTCAGCTCAACGGCCAGCCGCTCGGTGAAGGCGACCAGATCAGGAATCTTTGAGCGTGGCACCACCACGTCTTCGGCGATTTTGTGCGGCCTGAGCGAAAGCACAGCAGGCGAGATCGAACGCCGGGCCAGCCACAGCTCCGCCGTCTCCTGCTCGTCCGCTGCCTGCCGGAGGACGCAGCTGCCCTTTTCCGCAACAAAGGCGGCAAAGCGTTCCGCCTGCTGATTTACCTCCTCCTTGCCGCCGTCGAACTCCACCAAAAGCAGGGCCGCCGTCCCTTGCGGCAGCGACCGCTTGAGCCGGTCGCGCACAGCGGCGATGGCGGTTTTGTCCATGTATTCCAATGTGCAGGGCAGCAGTCCGGCAGCGAGGATTTCCGCCACTAACTTGGTCGCTTCAGCCAAATCGGGGAAGGTGAGGAGAAAGGTGGCTTTGCTCTCGGCCAGCGGCAGCAGGCGCAGGATGAGCTTGGTGAAGACGGCCAGCGTCCCTTCCGAGCCGATCAGCAGCCGGGTCAGGTCGTAGCCGACCACGCCTTTTTCCGTGCGCACGCCGGTTTTGATGATCTCGCCCGTGGGCAAGACCGCCTCTAGGCCGATGATATAGTCGCGGGTCACGCCGTACTTGACCGCGCTGGGGCCGCCCGCGCATTCCGCCGCGTTGCCGCCGATGGAGCAAAATTTGAGGCTGGCCGGATCGGGCGGATACATCAGACCGCGCTTTTTCAAAGCCGCTTGCAGCTCGCCGGTGATCAGGCCCGGCTCAACCACGGCGATCATGTTGGCGGCATCAATCTCCAGAATCCGATTCATGCGGCTGAAGACGAGCACGAGGCCGCCCGCCACCGGCAACGAGCCGCCGGTCACGCCGCTGCCCGCGCCGCGCGGGATGACCGGAAAGCGGCACTCGTTGGCTAACCGCAGGATTGCCGCGACCTGCTCCGCTGTTTCCGGCAGCGCGGCGGCATCCGGCAGAAAGCTCTGGCCAGTCGCGTCGTAGCTGTAGCAGGCGCGGTCTTCCCAGCTTGTCAGCAGGCTGTCCGGGCCGAGAATGCGCCGCAGCTCTTTGAGGGTGTGTTTGTCCATGCGCAGAAAAATGAAAACGTTCAGCAGCACTATAGCACATTGCCGACAGGCTGGGGAGTGGTCTTCCAAGGAAATTGCGGGCGCGGCCTTGTGAACAGGCTTTGCCTCCGCCGCGATTTTTGGTAGAGCAGAGATCATCTGTCAGCCTGCAACCTTGAGGAGCGCATCATGCACATCAACGGACAACCTTGGCGCACCATCTGGCTGGAATCTGACCAGCGCAGCGTCGGCATCATTGATCAGACCAAGCTGCCGCACCTTTTTGCAACCGTCCGCCTGCGCACGGCGGAGGACGCGGCCCATGCCATCCGGGCCATGCTGGTGCGCGGCGCGCCGCTGATCGGCGCAGCGGCGGCTTGGGGCATATTTCTCGGCCTGCTGGCGGACAGCTCCGATGCCGGGCTGGAGGCTGTCTGTGTCCGGCTGCTGCAAGCGCGGCCCACAGCCGTGAACCTGCGCTGGGCGGTCGAGCGGATGCGGCACGTTTTGTCCCCGCTGATGCCTGAGCAGCGGACTGACGCGGCCCGCAGCGAGGCGGCGGCTGTCTGCGAGGAGGATGTGCAGGTCAATGAGGCCATCGGCCAGCACGGCCTGCGCCTGATTGAGGAGCAATACCGGCGCACCGGCCAGCCAGTGAAGATCCTCACCCACTGCAACGCAGGCTGGCTGGCAACCGTGGACTGGGGCACCGCCCTTGCGCCGGTCTTCAAGGCCCAGCAGGCGGGAATTCCCCTGCATGTTTGGGTGGACGAGACCCGGCCCCGCAATCAGGGCGCGCAGCTCACCGCCTGGGAGCTGGCCTCGGCAGGCATTGAGCACCGCCTCATCGCCGACAACAGCGGCGGCTGGCTCATGCGGCAGGGCCAGGTTGATCTCTGCATCGTCGGCACAGACCGCACTACCGCCTGCGGCGATGTCTGCAATAAAATCGGCACCTACCTGAAGGCACTTGCGGCGGCGGACAACAGCGTTCCTTTCTACGTGGCCCTGCCTGGCTCCACAATTGACTGGACGCTGGACGACGGCATGGCCATCCCGATTGAGGAGCGGAACGAGGACGAAGTGCTCTTTGTCTCCGGCTTGACTGAGGACGGCCAAGCGCGGCGGGTGCGCATCGCCCCGGAGCAGACGCGGGCGGCCAATCCGGCCTTTGACGTGACTCCGGCCCGGCTCGTCACCGGTCTGATCACCGAGCGCGGCATCTGCGCCGCCAGCAGGGAAGGTCTGCGAAGCCTGTTCCCGGAGCATTCTTGACAGCGAGTCTCTTTCGTGCGACATTGAATGCAACCATTGTTCAATGACCGCCGAAAACAGCCCTCTCCAACTTTGATGTTCCGTCTGCTTCTTTCCGCTCTCCTGCTGACAGTTTGGCCTTGCTCCGCGCAGGCCACTCAAGGCCATGTGCTGGCGAACGGCACGGTCTATCAGGCCGCGACCTACATCCAGCATCCTCATTTCGGCACCCATTCCAGCTACTACGGCTGCCGCCCGGAGCAGGTCGTGGACATCAATATCGGCATCAACAGCCACGATGACGAGGGAATGCCGCTCTTTGCCCCGGAAGACGGGACAGTGCGCATTATCCACCGCAACACCGACGCTTGGGGCTGGTCCCTTGAATGGCGGAACCTCGCAGGCACGGAGCGGCTTTTCCTCGCCCATCTGAAGAACATCTGGGCTGTCGGCGCGGTGCGGGCAGGGCAGCAGATTGCCGAGATCGGCGGCACCGGCGGCTGGAAGCCGCATCTGCACATCGAAAGCTCGCGCGGCTGGCTGGAGCTGTCCGGCAGCATCGTTGTGCCGCCGGTCAATCCCTACGGCAATGGAATGTTCTTTGTCTCCAATGGCCCGGCGGGCAGCAGACCGGATCAGCAGCAGAAATTCTTTGTTGCCGAGCCGACTGAACTGGAGCCGCGCAGCCGCCTGGAGCTGGGCGGCAGCGGTGAATTCTTTGCACGATAAGCTGATGCGCATCTATCCTGTCCACATCCTCAACACCCTCTCCGCCGAAGGCCTCGCCCTGTTCGGCCCGAATTTCCGCATTGAGGAGAACCGCGCCAAGGCGCATGGCCTCTTGGTGCGCAGCTCGCCGGTCAAGCTGGCGGAATTCCCTGAGCTGGAGGCGATTGCCAGAGCTGGTGCTGGAGTGAACAACATCCCCCTCGACGAGGCCACGGAAAAAGGCATCTGCGTCTTCAACACGCCGGGCGCGAACGCCAACGCGGTGGTGGAGTTAGTCTTCACCATGCTCGGCATCTGGCTGCGCCATGTGCCGCAGGGGCTGGACTTCTGCCAAGGCCTGAGCGGCTTTGCCGGGGCGCAGCTCAACGCCGAGATCGAGGCCCGCAAGAAGATGTTCCGTGGGCAGGAGCTGGCCGACAAGACGCTCGGCATCATCGGCCTCGGCCAGATCGGCGTGCGGGCCGCCAATCTCGGCATTCACCACAACATGCGGGTGATCGGCTACGATCCTTACCCGGTGCTGGAGAACATCCACCGCCTGCTGCCGGACGTGCGGCTGGCTCAGTCGCGGCAGGAGGTGCTGGCGCAGGCCGACTACCTCTCGTTGCATGTGCCGCTGAACAAGGCCACCGCCGGGTTAGTCAACGCCGAGTTTCTGGCCGGGATGAAAAAAGGCGCGGTGCTGCTCAACTATGCGCGGGGGCCGATTGCCGATGACGAGGCGGTGCGGGCCGCGCTGGATTCCGGCCATTTGGCGGCCTATCTTTCTGACTTTCCGACCGAACAGCTGCTCGGCCATGACAAGGTGCTGTTCACGCCGCATCTCGGCGCATCCACCTCGGAATCGGAGGAGCACTGCACGGCGATGGCGGTGCAGGAGCTGAAGAATTATCTGCAATACGGCACGGTCACGCACAGCGTCAACTTTCCCAATGCCGAGAGCATTCCCGCTGCCGGGAGCTGCGCCCGTCTGATCATGATCAACCGCGACGTGCCGGGCATGATCGGCCTGGCGAGCAACATCCTCGGCAAGCACGGCATCAACATCGCCAGCTACACCAACAAAAGCAACGGCACCATCGGCTACAACATTATTGACACGCAAACGCCGGTCTCGCCGGAGGTTCGCCGGGAAATCGAGGCGGCGGACGGGGTTATCCGGGTGCGGATCATCCCGCTGAACAGCAGCTCCGGTCTTCCTTGACAAAGAAAAAATCACCCTGTTTAATGAATTTAGTGCGCCTATCTTGGCAATTTCACAAAAAAGAAACAGGGTGACTGATCATGGCTATATTGTGCGGATGGGATTTCAGGGGAAGGGGCGGGCAGACGGTTGTTCCTGCTACAACAACTGCGGCAGGTGTTTCTGGAGCGACAGCAATAGGCAACGGACTTCTTGCAGTTAATGATTTAAGAAACGGACTTGTCGGCAGAAAGCAGACGAAAAAAACGTTGAACGAGGCCATTGCCGACAACGAATACATTTCTTTCACGATAACGCCACAAAGCGGCAAGAGCATCACTATAAACAAAGTTGAGATTCGCCCTGCAAGTCAAAACGTGCGGAGGAATTTTGCTTTGTTTTCAAGCAGGAAGACTTTCGTTGCCGGGAATGTAATAAAAACATTCCAAGCAACAGGGATTTTCCTCCCCTTAACTTCTATTCCCATTATCACCGGCACCATCAGCGGCGTGACCAGCCCGGTTGAATTCCGGCTCTACATTTACGGTCGTGATAATGAATGGGAATCGGTCGGCATCGGCGAGCGGCAGGTCAATGTAAATGAGCTGGATTTGATCGTCACCGGCGAGGTCCGCAATGTCGGCACAGTTACTCCTGACACCCAAGCCCCCAGCGTTCCCGGCGGACTGAGCGCGGCCAATGTCACTGCAAACAGCTTCACCCTGAACTGGACGGCCTCGACCGACAATGTCGGCGTGACCGGTTATGAAGTGTTCCGAAATGGAACCCGCATCGGCACGCCGACGGGCAACTCGTTGAATGTCGCCGGACTGGCTGCCAGCACCACATATTCCATGACTGTGCGGGCGCGGGATGCTGCTGGCAACTTCTCCCAGCCCAGCGCGGCCTTGCGCGTCACCACGGCATCTGGCGCAGACACTCAAGCCCCCACGGTGCCAACGAACCTGAGATCGTCCAACATCACTTCAACAAGCCTTACCGTCAGCTGGACAGCCTCGACCGACAATGTCGGCGTGGTCAGCTATGAAGTGCTGGTCAACGGCGCGTCACGCGGCACGGTCAATCACCCGGCAACGTCGCTGAACATCACCACCGGCCTTGCTCCCAGCACGAACTATTCCGTCACCGTGCGGGCCAGAGACGCGGCAGGCAATGTTTCCGGCAGCAGTGGGCCGATAAGCGTCACCACGCCTCCCGGCCAAGATGTGACCCCGCCCACGGTGCCGAGCAATCTCGCTTTCAATGCCAGCACATTGACGCTGACTTGGACGGCTTCTACTGACAATGTCGGCGTGACGGAGTACAGAATTTTCTCCGGCAGCAGTCAGATTGGCACGGCGAACACCAGCTCGCATTCTCTCGGTTCTCTTGCCGCCGGAACTTACTCCATCACCGTGCGGGCTGTGGACGCGGCTGGCAACATCTCTCCTGCCAGCACGGCCCTGAGCGTGACGATTCCGAACCGGACAACGTCGCGCACCAAGGGTATCGGCATGAACACCCACCTGAACATTGACTACAACATCGACAAGCCCTTTGCCGACGCGATGCGGGTGCACCGCTCTTGGGACCGGATCGGCAGCGGGGCCGGAGCTGACGACGCGCCGCGAGATGCCAGCGGCTGGCCGACCACGGACGCGATTTGTCTGGTTTATCACGGTCTGCGGACAGGAGCCAATCACGGCACCTACCGCCTGACCTTCAACGGCCAAGCCACGCTGTCCAGCGGTGATGCGTCCTTTGCCAATCAGTCCTACAACTCGGCGAACAACACGACAACTGCGGATCTGATCATTACCGACCGGAACAACGAACAGCTCTTCATCCGCTTCAGCAGCACCCGGCGCACCGCCGCCAGCGCGGCAAACACCGGCGTGACCAATGTCCGCCTGATGCGTCCTTCCGCGCCCGGAAGCGCGACTCCGTATCCGCCGACCACGGTCATCACCAGAGAATATCTCGACCGGCTGGCTCCGTTCAGCTGCATTCGCTATATGGGCTGGACGCACACCAATGACGGCAGCGCCGAGACAACGTGGGGCCACCGCATCCGCTGGAGCCGCGCCAGCATCGCCTCCGGCAATGGCAAGGCGAACTGGGAAAGCGTGATCGTCATGGCCAACGCGGCCAACAAGGACGCGTGGATCTGCATCCCGCATCAGGCGGATGACACCTACATCCGCAATCTGGCCCTGATGTTCCGCTACGGCAGCGACGGCAACGAGCCGTACACCGCGCCGCAGGCAAATCCGGTGGTGCCGCCGCTCAATCCAGGCTTGAAGCTCTATGTTGAATATTCCAACGAAATTTGGAACTGGGGCGGGCCATACACGCAGACTCCTTGGGTGCGCGACCGGGCGAGGAACTTCGGCGCGCCGCTCAACTTCGACGGCGACAACGATGAGATCACCCTGCTGTACCGCTTCAAGGCGATGCGCACCGTGCAGATCAGCATCATCTTCCGCTCGGTCTTCGGCGGCGAGATGATGAGCCGCGTCCGCCCGGTGCTCTGCTGGCAGCAGAACTACGGCGACATCACCAACCGCACCCTGAGCTTCATTGACCGCTACTACAACCGGCGCGACAGCCGCTCCGGCTGGAGCGATCCGCACCCGGTCAACTACTACATCTACGGCGGCGGCGGCAGCGCCTACTGGTACACCGACGGCAGAACCACGGTGAGCAGCAGCACTCTCTGGAACAACGGCGGCTGGAATCCGGCTGTCTATCAGGACATACTCTACAACGACATGGCCTTTGCCAAGACCTACGGCTTGGCCTATGTCCTCTATGAGGCTGACGCGCATCCGACCTACGAGAACAACGACGCGACGATCATGCGCCAGACCCACTTGGATCCGCGCATGAACGCCGAAACCGTGGAGCACATCAACGCGTGCAGCGCGCTGGAGGGCGATCTCTTCTGCTTCCTCGTGCTGGCCTCGTGGCAGGACAGCAACGAGAACTACTGGGGTGTCATCAACATGGACAATCCGGCCAACTCGCCGCAGTACGATGCTGTCCGGGCTGTGGCGAACCGTCCGGCAGAGCCGTGCAGCAGAGGCGCAGTCGTGCCCTTCACCCGGCCCGGCGCGGCCTTTGACTGCCCCTGGCCTGCGCTCGGCAGCACGGGTGCTCATACGCTGGTCGCCAACACAATGGAATGGGACCGATTCTACGCCTCCTCCTACGTTTTCAGAACAACGACCAACGGCACTTTCAACGTGCAGGTGGAGTACAGCACCACTGCACCGGCAACGCTGGTCATTGAATTTGCAGGCAATGCTGTCGGCACCTTCAACCTGCCCAGCACCGGCGGGGCCGCTGCCTCCACTGCGCAGATCAGCATCAGCTGCACGGCGGACAGGATGTACGCCATCCGCACCATCGCCGCCACCGGCAGCGTGACGGTGCGGAGCGTCAGGGTTGCATAACTGACCGCCGCTGACCTGAGATTCTGAAGCCTCCGGTTTTCCGGGGGCTTTTTTTATTGGCGTTTTTTCAGGTTGAAGGCGCGGCCATATCCCGTTAAGCTCAATGCCCAGCCAGCAAGGGCCGCAGTGCTGAGACAACCGCAGATCATCACGCAGAAATATAAGGAGAAAACATGGGACAAACCGTCGCAGAAAAAATCATCGCCGCGCATGTCGTTGAAGGCGAGCTGAAGAAGGGCGAGGAGATCGGCATCCGCATCGATCAGACTCTGACCCAAGACGCAACCGGGACGATGGCGTATCTGGAGTTCGAGGCCATCGGCATTCCGCGTGTGCGCACCGAGCTGTCGGTCAGCTACGTGGATCACAACATGCTGCAATCGGATTACAAGAACGCCGACGACCACATCTTCCTGCAAGGCGCGGCCCGCAAGTTCGGCCTGCACTACTCGCCGCCGGGCAACGGCATCTGCCATCAGGTGCATCTGGAACGCTTCGGCATTCCGGGCAAGACGCTGCTCGGCTCGGACTCGCACACGCCCACCGGCGGCGGCTTGGGAATGCTGGCCATTGGCGCGGGCGGGCTTGATGTGGCGATGGCCATGGCGGGCAAGCCCTTCTACATGATTATGCCGAAGATTTACGGCATCAAGCTGACTGGCAAACTGCGGCCTTGGGTGGCGGCCCGCGACGTGCTCTTGGAGGTGCTGCGTCAGCTCACGGTCAAGGGCGGCGTGGGCTACATCATGGAGTATTTCGGGCCGGGCGTGGCAACACTGAGCCTCACCGATCGGGCGACGATCACCAACTTTGGCGCGGAGCTGGGCGCGACAACTTCAGTTTTTCCCTCGGACGAGCAAACACGCAAATACTTTGCCGCGCAGGGCCGCGAGGAGCAGTGGCGCGAATTGAGCGCGGACGCGGATGCGGAATACGACAAGGTGCTGGAGATCGACCTCTCCGCGCTGGAGCCGATGATCGCCTGTCCCTCTTCGCCGGACAACGTGGTCAAGGTAGCCGAAGTGGCGGGCCGTCCGGTGGCGCAGGTGCTGGTCGGCTCCTGCACCAACTCCTCGCTGCGCGACCTGACTGCGGTCTCGAAGATCATGGCAGGCCGTTCGGTGCATAACGATGTCAGCTTTGAGATCAATCCCGGCAGCCGCCAAGCCCTTGAGAATCTCACCGCGCAGGGCGGCGTGCTGCCTCTGCTGCAAGCCGGGGCGCGGATTCATCAGTCCGGCTGCTTGGGCTGCATCGGCATGGGCCAGGCACCGCCCACCGGCATGATCTCCCTGCGCACCTTCTCGCGCAATTTCCCCGGACGTTCCGGCAACAAGGGCGACCTCGTCTATCTGTGCAGCCCGGAAGTGGCGGCGGCCTCGGCCATCAAAGGCGTGATCACCGATCCGCGCGACTTGGGCGAGTATCCGGCCTTCACTCTGCCGGAGAGCTATCTGCCCGGCGACGAGCGCATTGAGCGGCCTCTGCCTGAGGCGGAGAGCGCGAAGGTGGAGATCGTGCGCGGGCCGAACATCGCGCCGTTCCCAACATTTGCGCCGCTGCCGGAGACGTGGAAGGGCAAGGTCGTGCTCAAGCTGGCCGACAACATCACCACTGACCACATCATGCCTGCCGGAGCCAAGATTCTGCCCCTGCGCAGCAACATCCCGGCGATCAGCGAATATGTCTTCTCGCAGATCACGGACAGCTTTGCCCGCGACATGCAGGCAACTTCAGCCGAGGGTTTTGCCGGCGCGGTGATCGGCGGCGACAACTACGGCCAAGGCTCCAGCCGCGAGCACGCCGCTCTGGCCCCGCGTTATCTCGGCGTGGAGGTGAAGTTAGTCAAGAGCTTTGCCCGCATCCACAAGGCCAATCTGATCAACTTCGGCATCGTGCCGCTGACCTTTGCTGATCCCGACGACTACGACCGCATTGAGCAGGGCGCGGAAGTTGTCATCCCCGGCATCCGCGCGGCCATCCTCGGCGGCGCGGAGACGCTGGCTGTGGAGATCGGCGGCAGAACAGTGCAGGCGCGCTGCGAACTGTCCCGGCGGCACCGGGAGATTATTGCTGCGGGTGGCTTGCTGAACTGGGCGAGGTAGGAAAGTTCACGGGCAGGTTCCGCACCTGCCCAGTTGCCTATCACCGCTTCAGCAACAGCATGTACACCGGGGCTAAGTTCATGCCACCAGTCGCTGCGGCGGGGCAGCAGGCATCGCCTTTGCCGTCAGCGTCGCTGTCCTGCTGATTGAAGTTGGCGGCCTGCGGGCAATTGTCGCAGGCGTCGCCCACGCCGTCGCCGTCTGTGTCCTGCTGGTCAGGGTTGTAGATGTACGGGCAGTTGTCGTGCAGGTCAAAGACGAGATCATCGTCTATGTCGTTCACGCCGGTGGGGACGGCAGCAGTGAACACATACGCCGAGCCGGAATTGGTGCCCTTGTCGTCATCGTACATAGCTCCGATGACCGCTGTATCTCCGTCCACAGCCACGCTGTAGCCAAAATTGTCGTTAGCTGCCCCGTCAGCGGCGGTCAGCTTGGCCTGCTGGCTCCATGTGCCGTCCGCCGCCCGGCCAAAGACATAAACAGAGCCGGAATCAATGCCTGTGTCGTCATCACCATAAGCTCCGATCACTGCCGTGTCACCGGCCAGTGCCACACTGCTGCCGAACCCATCGCCAGAAGCACCGTCACTGGCGAGCAGTTTGACGATCCCCGTCCAAGTCAAGACATAGGCAGAGCCGGAATCAGCTCCTTTGTCGTCATCCCCACCA
>NZ_JBLWEM020000029.1:0-26369 GCF_048287365.2 Candidatus Electronema sp. JC
GGCGGACAATCCCTCCTTTGAAAGCCAAGCGGTGAAGGCGTACCCGAAAGTCCGCTTTTCGCTATTATATTGTTTTTAATGATAAATTCAATATATTTTTCAGGTGCGACCCGCCTTGTCACTCATAAATCACCATTACCGCCAGATCGGCGCGGAAGTGAAAACTGCGGCCCGCAATGGCAAAGCAGTGCAGCTCACCGTGCCCGCCGCAGGTTGCTCTATTTGGAAGGCGGTGTGATACTGCTGACAGCGGCCCAGCTCTGCCGGGGCGTGAAAACGGTCTTGGCCAACGGGCTGGGACTGATCGGCGTGAGCGCGCCGGAGAGGATGTAAAAAAACAAAAGGGGGCGCAGGCAGCAGCCCCTTTGAGTGATGCAGCATTTCTGCGCGGCGAACGTTCCGTCCCGCCGCGCGGCAACAAAAAATCATCCTCTCACATACGCATCCGCATCATTGGCCACAATCACGCCGTAGTTGATCGCGCCAAGCCAGCCGCTCATGATGATGCCGACCGAGCCGACATGGAACAGCCCGCCCACTTCCTTGAATAACGTACGGGAGATGTCCAGCCCCTCGAATTTAGTGCCGAAAGAGCTGCCCTTGGTGTGCAGGGTGTAGCGGTGGAAAGTCTTGGGCGTGGCTGTCTCCACAGTGTCGATTTTCTCTCGGATGCCGGGAAGGTAGCGTTCCAAATCAAGCAGACAGCACTCGGCCATCGCCGCCTTGGCCTGCTTGTAGGCCGCTTCGTCAAGGCCCGCCCAGTCGTCGTAGTTGGCGTTCATTGAGGCAACGATCGTGTAATCAGGATGCTCAGGCCGGGTCTTCGGATAATAGACCGAAAATGTGCGGCTTTTGGTGTCCATCCGCCGCATTTCCTCAGAGGAGAAAACCTCAGCGGTGGAGGTGAAAAGCAGGTCGCCGACATCCGGGAAAGACTCGCCCTTGCGGATGCCGAAATAGACTTGGCAGGAAGAGTTGTTCACTGTCACCTTGTCGAAACGGCTGAGGAAATCGCTGCTGAACGCCTCGCGGCCCGCGAGCTGGTCAATGGTGTTGGTGATGCCGGAATTGGAGACCACAGCTTTGGCCGCGATCTCGCGCCCTTTCACCAGCACGCCGCGCACCTTGCCTTTTTCAACCAAAACCCGTTCCGCCTTCGCGCTGGTGCAGATGGTCACGCCGTTGGCTTGCAGATCGTCCGCCATCAGGCCGATCAGCCGGTCGGTGCCACCCTCGAATGTGAACACGCCCTTGCTCATAAAGTTTGAAAAAACAATGCCGTAGGTGATGGCCGGCTCGTTCATGGTCGAGCCGTTGGCGTAGGTGATCGGCTCCATCAGCAGGCGGTGGACATCAGAGCGGCCCGGAAAGAATTTTTCAAACAATTCCCGCGTGGTCATGCTCTGGTCGTCGTAAAAGTTCATCGCCCGTACCGTGTTGAAAAAATCATCCACCACGCTGCGCTCGATTTTGAAATCCTCGTGCAGGATGCGGACAAAATCGTCTTTTGAAAAAGTGGTGGTGAGCGAGAACTGCGGGTTGTCAAAGACGATGTTTTTCAGCTGGACGATGGAGTCTTTGATAGCTTTTGACCAATATTTGCTGCATGTTTTCACCATGCCGTAAGGAAAGCCGTGCAGCGAGACATCAAAAATATGACCGCCGCGCTTGAACCAAGCTGCCAAACCGCCAAGCTGGAAATGCTGCTCCAGCAGCAGCACGCTGTGACCGGCTTTCGCCAAGCGGTTGGCGCAGGTCAGGCCGCCAAGTCCGGAGCCGATGACGATGATATCGTAGCTGTTTGCAACATTCTCAAACGGGGTGAAGATCATGATCAATCCTTTGCGGTGAAAAGAGGCGCAGGCGCGGCGTTATTCCTCTGAGCCGCCGTCCTGTGATTGTATTTTTCGCAGCTCTCTTTGGAAGCAGTCCGGGCAGTAATTGTGCGAGCAGTCCACGTCCCAGCTGTTTTTGAAATAGGATTCAACCTTGGTCCAGGTTTTGTCCTCATCCTGCATCTTGCCGCAGACCGGGCAGATGAAAATCATCCGGTACAGCGCGGCGATTTCGCTGATGTCCTCAATCACCAGCAAGGCGTTGTCTTTCTTTTCAAAAGAAAAGAGCGAGACTGTGACCAGGCCGTACATTTCCCGCCTGCTGCCGTTGCTGCGGAGCAGCTCAATCTTGGCCCGGCGGCGGACAACCCGCTTGCCTGCGAAGGCCAGATTGACGGAATTTCTGATGATGCAGTCTTTGCACGAGGAGGAATGGCCGCAGCCTTCGGGCGTTTCATCAGAATGAATGCAGTGAAGGATGTCTCCGGCCCGCCGCCGCAGGACTGCGTCCCTCCCGGCCATGAGCAGCTCAGCTGCCGCCGCATTATATTCCTGAATCCGCACGTCCTGGTCAACCACAAAAACTAAGGAAGGCAGCGCGTCAAACACCGCCCGGAGCAGAGTGCTTTCATTCAGGGCTTTAGGAAGCATCACAAAGCAAATTGACTTTTTCAAGGCGGCAGACAGGAGGAGCCGCGATGTTCAGTGTACCGCATTCCGGCGGAAAATTCACGCCCTGCGCAGGAAAAACGCCCCTGGCCCGCCGGGCCGCTCTGTATAGCTTGAAAAAGTTTCAAATTCAGTATATTTATACTGCCTTCCTTCCGCCAGCGGCCAAGAGTAACCCTTTCTCGGACAAGATACAAGAAAATATGAAAAACATCCGCAACTTCAGCGTAATCGCCCATATAGACCACGGCAAGTCGACCCTCTCCGACCGCCTGATCCAGCTCTGCGGCTTGGTCACAGCGAGGGAATTCCAAGATCAGCTCCTGGACAACATGGACATAGAGCGGGAGCGCGGCATCACCATCAAAAGCCAGACCATCTGCCTGCCTTACAAGGCCAAGGACGGCCAGCAGTATTATCTCAATCTGGTTGACACTCCCGGCCACGTGGATTTCACCTACGAGGTCTCTCGCGCGCTCGCCGCCTGTGAGGGCGCGCTGCTCTTGGTTGACGCGGCGCAGGGCGTGGAGGCGCAGACCTTGGCCAACCTTTATCTGGCCATGGAGAACGACTTGGAGATCATTCCGGTGATCAACAAGATTGACCTGCCTGCCGCCGAGCCGGAGAAGGTGGCCCATGAGATCAGCCACGACCTCGGCCTGAGCTTGGAGACGGTGCAGCGATGCTCGGCCAAGACCGGCCTGGGCGTGGCTGACATCCTTGAGGCCATTGTCCAGCATCTGCCGCCGCCGCAGGGTGATGCTGCCGCGCCGCTGCAAGCTCTGATCTTTGACGCGAACTATGACGCGTACCGGGGCACGGTCATTTCCGTGCGGATTGTCAACGGCACGGTGCGCCCCGGCGACACCATTCTCTTCATGCACAACAGCACTGAGTACAAGGTGGAGGAGGTGGGCCAGTATCTCCTCGCCCGCACGCCCTGCGCCAGTCTCAGCGCGGGCCAGATCGGCTATCTCATCGCCGGTGTGAAGACGCTCACCGATGCCAAGCCCGGCGACACCGTCACTCTCAAGGCCGCGCCTTGCCTGAAACCGCTGCCCGGCTTCAAAGAGGCGCAGCAGGTCGTCTTCTCCTCCATCTATCCTATCTCCGCCGATGACTACGAGGACTTGGGAGCGGCCTTGGAAAAACTCCAGCTCAACGACGCTTCTCTCACCTTTCAGAAAGATTCCTCCGCCGCGCTGGGCTTCGGCTTCCGCTGCGGCTTCCTTGGCCTGCTGCATCTGGAGGTGGTGCAGGAGCGCATCGAGCGTGAATTCGACCTTTCGATCATCCTCACCGTGCCTTCGGTGCGCTATGAAGTCTATCTGAACAACGGCACGGCGCAGACGCTCGACAATCCTTCTTTTTTTCCTGATCCGAGTTTGATCGAGCACATTGAGGAGCCGTTCATCCGGGCATCCATCCTCATCCCGGAACGCTACATGGGCGCGCTGATGAATCTCTGCATGGAGCGGCGCGGCGAGAACATCACCCATCACTATCCCACGCCTGGGCGGATTGAATTCACCTGCGAGCTGCCGCTGGCTGAAGTGATTTATGACTTTTACGACAAGCTGAAATCTGTCACCCAAGGCTACGGCTCTTTTGACTATCAGCTTATTGACTACCGCACCAGCGATCTCGTCAAACTGGACATTCTTGTCAACGGCGAGCGGGTGGACGCGCTCTCTCAGCTCACCCACCGCCAGCGCGCCCGCGAGCGCGGCCTGAAAGCCTGCGAGAAATTGCAGGAGGAAATCCCAAGGCAGATGTTCAAAATTGCCATTCAGGCGAGCATCGGCGGCAACGTGGTGGCGCGGACGAACATCTCGGCCTTGCGCAAGGATGTCACCGCCAAGTGCTACGGCGGCGACATCAGCCGCAAGCGCAAGCTGCTGGAGAAGCAGAAGGCGGGCAAAAAGCGGATGAAAACTGTGGGCAATGTCGATATTCCGCAGTCGGCGTTTCTGTCGGTGCTGAAGTCGGAGCAGTAAGGCGGAAGGGATCAGGCAGGGGCGGAGACAGCATCCGGGGGCGAAGTTCTTTCGCCCCCGGATGTTTGAGAGCTTACGCCTGCATTGCCGTCCGCAGGTTCTCATCCAGCTTGGCGAGGAATTCCTCGGTGGTCAGCCAGGGCTGCGTTCTGCTGATCAGCAGGGCCAAGTCCTTGGTCATGCAGCCGGATTCCACCGTCTCCACGCAGACCCGCTCCAGCGTCTCGGCAAAGCGCATGACCTCCGGGGTGCCGTCGAATTTCCCCCGGTAATACAGGCCGCGTGTCCAAGCAAAAATGGAGGCAATCGGATTAGTTGACGTTTTATTGCCCTTCTGATGCTCGCGGTAATGGCGGGTGACGGTGCCGTGCGCGGCCTCCGCCTCAATGGTCTGGCCGTCCTCAGTCATCAGCACCGAAGTCATCAGGCCGAGCGAGCCAAAGCCTTGCGCCACAGTGTCGGACTGCACATCGCCGTCATAGTTCTTGCAGGCCCAGACAAAGCCGCCTTCCCACTTCAAAGCCGCCGCCACCATGTCGTCAATCAGGCGATGCTCGTAGCTGATGCCCGCCGCCTCGAAGCGCACCTTGAACTCTTCCTCGTAGACCTGTTGGAAGATGTCCTTGAAGCGGCCATCATACTTCTTCAGGATGGTGTTTTTGGTGGACAAATACACCGGCCAGCCCAGCGTGAGGCCGTAATTCATGCAGGAGCGGGCAAAGCCGCGAATGGACTCGTCGAGGTTGTACATGCCCATGGCGCAGCCGCTGCCGGGGAAATCGAAGACCTTGTATTCAACTGCCGGGCCGCCGTCCGCAGGCTCGAAGCGCATGGTCAGCTTGCCTGCGCTGGGAATGAGGAAATCCGTGGCGCGGTACTGGTCGCCGAAGGCGTGGCGGCCTATGACGATGGGTTTTGTCCAGCCCGGCACCAAGCGCGGGATGTTCGTGCAGATGATCGGCTGACGGAAAACCGTGCCGCCGATGATGTTGCGGATAGTGCCGTTCGGCGACTTCCACATTTCCTTCAGGCTGAACTCCTTGACGCGCGCCTCGTCCGGGGTGATGGTCGCGCACTTCACGCCCACGCCGTGCCGCTTGATCGCATTGGCCGCGTCCACAGTGATCTGGTCGCTGGTCGCGTCGCGCTTCTGGATGGAAAGGTCGTAGTAGTGCAAATCCACATCAAGATACGGCAGGATGAGCTTGTCTTTGATGAACGCCCAGATAATCCTAGTCATCTCGTCGCCGTCAATCTCGACAATGGGATTTTTTACTTGGATTTTTGTCATAGTGCCTCCGAATATAACTGTTTAAATATCAACGATATTACCGACATCAAAAAAATAGCAAATATGAAACATGCTGCTCGTAGTATACCAATTTTTTGGTATTTAACAACGCTATCAATTTTTTCATCCCAATAAGTATAGCCATTTTTTGATAAACTGTAATATTCAAGCAGGTTTGTTATCAAACAAATACAAGGAATTCCACATGCATTCCCGATAATGAAAACTAAAATTGAACGAAATAATGCTTTTGAATAAGATAATTTTTCGTCACAGCTATTTACGACTTGTATGCCAAGCAGGTATTTTCCAAGTGTATATCCAAATACAGACAAAAGAAGTGCTTCTATGGGTAGCATTAGAAAACAAGTCATTATAGATATTGCAATAATATTATTGTAAGTAGTAATGCCGCTAAATATCAAAATGCCGTACAATGAAAAATATCCAATAAAAAAATTATCTAATAATCTTGCAAAGTATCTTCTCCAAGGACGTGGTTTATACTCGTCATAGAATTTTCTTGGTAATGTTTTTGCATTTTTGATTCCGCATGTATTATTTTCGTTAAATATACATATATTACCTTTTTTTTGAAAGAACACTTTTTCTGAATCCCTTAAGAGAAAATAAAAAATTCCGCCAATAATCATGCATACCGAAATTTGTATTGATAGCAATCCCTTATCTACCGTTGCGAATCCATTGGCTGGAGGGCTTAAAATAAATGAATATCCCTCATTTAAATCTCTATCCTCGTAAATAAAATGAAATGGTGGAAACATTACATTTAATAATATTAAAAAACAGACAAGTATCAGGATAATATCCTGAATTTTAATACCACTTCCTGACCTGTTTTCGGATTCATTTAAAAAATTATCTGGTGTTACAAGCGCGTTTTCCTCTGCTATTGCAACACTGTTCTCTTTTTTCTTGAGGGCCGCTTCGTATTTATCATAAATAATACCGCATTGTGGGCATTCATATTCTTTGGCAATTTCATCCTCCTGTCGCACGTAACCACATTTTAGACATTTTTTTCTCATGTTATACTCACCGTATCAAACGGATCATGCCGGGAATGACTCCGGCGGCAGACAAAGCCAGTACCAACGCTGCCGCCACAAAGCACAGTCCGAAGAAGAAAGCCAGCAGCTTGGTGCGGGCTTCCAGCACAGCGAGCAGTTGCGCCAGCCTGTCTTCCAGCGGCGCAGCGGTCATCTTGTTGGAAACTGCCATAATTTTTCATCGTTAAACAGGCTGTTGCGCCGCCCAGCCGCAGGCTTCCAGCACATTTCTAATCACCGCCTTGGCAACTGGAACAGGCAGGCTGTTTCCCGCCTGCTTCCTTGCCTGCGAATAACTGGCAGCGATTATAAACGATTCTGGAAATCCTTGCAGCCGGAACATCTCACGGGGAGTCAGCCGCCGCTCGCCGTTGACCAGCAAATAATTGTAGGAAGCACCAGCCCGCAAGGCGCAGGAATAGGGATACGCGCTGATATTCCCTGATTTATTCTCATGCCAGATCGTCGGTTCCTCCGTTGTTGGACTTCGCTTCGCCCGCCGTTTTTCTTGGATACGCGCCGAAGCAAAATACTCCGCCGGAACATCGCGCTCCAGAATTTCACGCAAAGGCCGCATGGGCATGTTTTCCGCAGGCCACGTGAAGCAGCACGACTGGCGGAAGCCGACAATGAATATCCGCTCCCGCTTTTGCGGCAGGCCGAAATGCAGGGCGTTGAGCACCCGCCAGCTTACGCTGTAGCCCAGCTCATGCAGGATTTCGACGATGGTCGCCAGCGTTTTGCCCTGATTATGGCCGACCAGCAGCTTCACATTTTCAAGCACAAAGGCTGCCGGTTTCTTCTCCGCCAATATTCTGGCGATGTCAAAGAACAACGTTCCCCGCGCATCCTGAAAGCCTTTGCGCTGGCCGATGATGCTGAAAGGCTGGCAGGGAAAGCCTGCCAGCAGCAGGTCGTGCTCCGGGACAGCCGCCGCCGGGATTTGGGTGATGTCGCCCTGCGGCAGCTCGCCGAAATTTGCCTGATACACCTGCTGGCAGTCCCTGTCTATCTCGCTGGAGAAGACGCAGGCAGCTGCAAGACTGGCCTCTTCCGCCGCCGCCTGCATGGCGCAGCGGAAGCCGCCGACTCCGGCAAAAAGATCAATGCAGCGGATCATTGCTGACCCGCCCGCACCCAGAGAAAGGTTTCGCCGCCGATGCTGCGGTGTTCCGCCGCCTCGACGGTGAAACCGGCATGATCCAGCATGGAGCGCAGCGCAGCCGGGCTGCGGTGGCTGTAATAAAGCTGCTGGCCCATGAATTCTTTGCAGCCGTCAAATTCCTCGCTGCCGGTGTAGTCTTTTGTGGCGTAGGTGAAGAGCAGTTTGCCCTGCGGGCGGAGCCAGCGACGGATTTTTACGAACAGCGCGGGCTGGTCGCAGCTTGGCACATGAAAAAGGCTGTAGATGGCCGCGACCGCGTCAAAGCTGGCCGCCGGAAAATCCGCATCGCGCATGTCAGCCTGAATCGTCCGCATTTCCGGGACATACTTTGCCGCCAGCTCCAGCATCCGCTTGGAGAAATCAACTCCGGTCACGCTCCAGCCCCGGTCAGCAAACCAGCGGGAAAACGGCTCACCCGCGCCGCAGCCCAGATCAAGCAGACAGCCCCGCTCCTGCACTAAGCTGCTCCAGAATGAGGCGAAAATCGCGCTCATATCGAAAAGGCCGCGATTGGCTTCGTAGGTTTCGGCAAAGCCGTCGTAGATTCTGTCCAGCGCGCAGCGCGTCATCCGTCCGCCCTCCTTGCGGGCATAATAACCATTTTGCAGTGTTTTTCACAAGGAAATATGCTACTATGCCCGCATCTGCCGGAGAAGTCCCGGCTGAAGCGACCTGTCATCTTCCGCGTCCGCTGCGGCGCGGCAATTATGCGATTGAAGAGGAGTTCATCATGTGCGGAATAGTTGGTTACACAGGCAGCCGGAAGGTGATTCCGGTGCTGCTGGAAGGATTGCGTCGTTTGGAATACCGGGGCTATGACTCTGCTGGACTGGTCTGCCAGCAGGAAGGCAGGCTGGCGCGCTTTCGGGCGGCAGGCAAGCTGATCAACTTGGAAAAGGCTGTGGACGAGCAAATCGGCATGGACGCGCACACTGGCCTTGGTCACACCCGCTGGGCCACGCATGGTGCGCCGACCGAGATCAACGCGCACCCGCACACCGACTGCACCGGCGAGCTGGTGGTGGTGCATAACGGCATCATCGAGAACTACGGCAGCCTCAAGCAGGAGCTGCTGGCTGAGGGGCATGTCTTTTCCTCGCAGACGGACACCGAGGTGCTGGCGCATCTGATTGAGAAGTACTTGGAGAATGATCTGGTCGCAGCAGTGCGCAAGGCTTTGGCGCGGGTGGAAGGCTCCTACGCGCTGGGCGTGATTTGGGCCAAGGAGCCAGGCCGCTTGGTGGCCGCCCGCAACCAAAGCCCGCTGGTCATGGGCCTGAGCGACGATGCCTGCCATATCGCCTCGGATATCCCGGCCTTGCTGCCCTACACCCGCAAGGTGATCTTCCTTGATGATCACGAGCTGGCCATCCTCGACAAAGGCAGCTACTCGGTCATCAGCATTGAGAGCGGCAAGCAGATCGAGAAGCAAGTCCGCACCATTGACTGGAACGCGGCCATGGCTGAGAAGGGCGGCTATCGGCACTTCATGCTCAAGGAGATCTTCGAGCAGCCGCAGGCCATCCTCAACACCATCAGCGGCAGGATAGACCCGGAGAGCGGCAGCGTCAACCTGCCAGAGATCGGCCTCAGCGACGAGGACTTGCGCAAGGTCGAGCGCATTGCTTTAGTCGCCTGCGGCACTTCTTGGCACGCGGCCTTGGTGGCCAAATACTGGCTGGAGCAGTGGGCAGGCGTGCCGGTGGACGTGGATATTGCCTCAGAGTTCCGCTACCGCCGCCTCTTGCTCAACGAGCGCGTCCTGACCGTAGCCATCTCCCAATCTGGTGAGACCGCTGACACCTTGGCTGGCACCCGCCGCGCCACCTCGCTTGGCTCCAAGGTGCTGACTATCTGCAACGTAGTTGGCTCGACCATGACCCGCGAGGCAGACGGTATCATCTACACCCACGCCGGGCCGGAAATCGGTGTGGCCTCAACCAAAGCCTTCACCTGCCAGCTCTCGGCCCTCTTTCTGCTGACGCTGCATCTGGCGCAGGTGCGCGGCACGGCCTCACCAGAGCAGCTCAAGGAGCTGGGAGCAGCCCTGATCAGCCTGCCGCCGGTGATCAACGCCGTGCTGCCTGCGGTGCAGCAGCAGATTCAGGCTCTGGTGGAGCAGTATTATGATGTGCGGGACTTCCTCTTTGTCGGGCGCGGCCTCAACTTCCCCATTGCCTTGGAAGGTGCGCTGAAGCTGAAGGAGATCTCTTACATCCACGCTGAGGGCTACGCCGCAGGCGAGCTGAAGCACGGCCCGATTGCTCTGATTGACAAGGACATGCCGGTGCTGGCCATTGTGCCGCAGGACGGAGTCTATCAGAAGAGCATCTCTAATGTCGAGGAGATCAGGGCGCGGCAAGGCCGCCTGCTCCTGATCGGCACGGAAGGCGACACGCACCTTGCCGCGCTGACTGACGATGTGCTCTACCTGCCCAAGGTGCATGAGGAGCTGAATCCGCTCCTCTACACTATCCCGGCCCAACTGCTGGCCTACGAAATCGCCTGCCGCCGTGGCTGCGATGTGGATCAGCCGCGCAATTTGGCTAAGAGCGTGACGGTGGAGTAAAGCTGGTAAGATGCTGTCCTGCTGCTGCTCAAACATCGCGGCCTTTTCACCGCCTGCGCCAGTGCTGCCCCGACCACCAGCAGTCCCGCTGAAATAGATCAAGGCTGCCGGTGACTTGGGCAGGGAAAAGCGAGAACGCCCTGAATCCGGTGAGGGATGTAAGGGCGGTTCGCGAACCGTCCCTTACGGATTCAGGCTACTCGCACTCCTTGGCGTGATCTATGGTGAACTCATCCGAGACATCATAAACATACGGATATTCCAGCGAGGTGACGCGGATGTAGGCGTGATGGGTGTCGATGGTGTGGAAATCGCACATGTCCTCCCAATGCTTCTTGCCGTCGTTGGTGGTGTTGTCGTCAATCAGCAGCCACGTTGCGCCGCCGTCGAGCGAGTATTCCACCTTCACATGGCCTTTCTCCGGGAAATCAAAGTAATCCCAGCGGACATCGTGATCCGTCTCGTCGCTCCGCCAGTCGTCGTCATGGGTAGGATTAGTGATGACAATGCTCGGCGAGCCAGCCGGAACCGGCTGCACTTCAAACGTCATCTCCGAGCAGTTGTTGTTCTCATCCGATTCAGGAACACTGCCATGATAATCAGCGCAGGCTCTGGCGGTGTAAGTTCCCGGTGTGCTGGGAATATGCGCCCCGTGTTCGTCCGTGATCTCCTCCCACTGCGCTGCGCCGGGATACAGCTGATCAGCATCTGAGCCGTCATCAGCGACCTGCTGCCATTGATCATTGGTTCCCGGCCCTTTGATAGCATAGCTGCTGCGGATATTGCTGCTTGGTGTTGCATTGCCGATGTTCCTGATTGCCATAGTCAGGCCATACAGCTCGCCTGCAATCAGGCTGGTGCGGCCATGCGTGAGCTGCAAGCCTTCGGTGATCAGGTCAGGCATGGGCGGCGGAGCAATATAGACCGGCAGCTCGTCCGTGCAGTTGTTGCTTTCGTCCGTCTCCGGCACGGCCTGCGTGTAGTCAGCACAAGCGCGGAACACATAATCACCGCCAACCATTGGCGCGCTCACTTCCTGTTCGCTGCTCATGCTTTCGAGATGAGTGGCGTTGGGATAGAGGCTGCTGGCCCGCGAGGTGTCCTCGCCGATCTTCTGCCATGCGCCGCCAGTGCCCGGCCCTTTGATTTCGTAGCTGGTGCTGAAGCCGTTCCAAGGCTGCTCGGTGCCGATGTTGGAGACCTCGACTTGCAGGCCGTATTTCTCGCCAGCCTGAAGCGAGCTTCTGCCGCCGGTCAGAGCGAGGTTGCGGGCGAGCAGGTCAACGTTGCGGGGCGGGCCGTAGTCCACGTAGAACACCGCTTCGGTTGAGCAGTTGTTGGATTTGTGCTTTTCCTTCACGTCGCCGTCGCCGTTGTTCTCGTCTTTTGGGCGGTCAGCGCAGACCACGAAGTTGTATGTCCGTCCCGGCATGATTGTGCCGTCGTTGGCCCAGTCTTGCAGCTTGAATTCGATCTTCTCGTGCTTGGGGTCTTTCTTGACTTTGAGGTTTTCCTTCCTGATGCTCTGCCGGGAGATGCGCACCCATTCGGAATGACTGTCTTCCTTGCTGCCTTTGGAGAGATAGAACGGCACCTTGATCTTGTCCGCGCTGCCTTCCCAGTCCGCATCGCCGATGTTGTCTATGTAGTCATGGACGTAGGCGGTCTCGTTGATCTTCCATGTGTACTTCTCATGATTGCCGTCTTTGTTGCCCATTGTCACCTTGCTGGTGATGAAGTCGGGCAGCTTGCCGGAGGCGGGTTGTTCGGTGGGATCGGGTGGTGTAGCTTTGCCAGAATTATCATCACCGGTATGATTTCCAAGACATGTATTGTCATCGTTACAGTTTTCTTGCAAACTTGAAGAAATTAATATACCGTCTTTCCTCTCCGCATAGAAAACTCTTTTTTCCTTATACTCAAACTCTTCTGGTACGCTGAAAATCCTATAATCGTGATTTCTTTTTGGATCCCATATTCTAAAGTCAATATTGAAAATAGGAACACAAATCTGTTCAGGATTTGGATACAAAATAAAAGGTTCTTTTGTAGTCCAGCACCCAAGTGGCTGAACTATATCTATCGGAGAAGGACCAGATTTATAGCTATCTATCGGAGAAGTACCAAAATCATAACTATCTCTAAAATATGTTGCTCCACTATCAATTGTTATCTTTGCCTTTTCATTTTCTATAAATTCAACATTTCCTCTAACTATTAATCTCATGGCAGCTCTTCCAAAAGCAGCCATAAATTCATTTATCAAATAAGTATCAGGATAGTTGCCAATAGTTTTTTCTCCTGTCCAGTGCATACTTGCTTGTTCTTCTCCTCCGGTAGCCCAATTATGTTTCTTTGTAGAAAAAATTTGTTTCTTTTCAAGTTCTATAAAATCGAAATCAAAATTTTCTCCACGCTCAATCTTTTGATGGTAATCATTATCTTCAGAATCTCTGTTTAATTCGTATAAAATATTCTTCTCTGCTTTATCAAGAAAATCTAACGTTTTCATTTCACTTATAGCTTGATTCACAGTTGTTGAAAATATAGATAATTCTTCTGAAAGCTCTCTTGGCACCCTTATATCAAGCACATAATTTTCACCATGATTAATTTCTCCAAACCATGTCTCCATAAATCCTGCTGCATATTGCCATCCTTTCTTTTTCATAAGACATGGAATTTTTCTAACATCAATCATTCCGTCGCAAGGATAAATAGGATCAATCCTGTGAGAGAATGCTTCGACAGAAGTAAAGCATATGCCAGTTGCAACTAATATTGAAATAATATGTCGTTTCATGATGTTCTTCCTCATTTGTTCATTAGTACGTAGTACGTAGCCCATCAATTTATATCAGCTTCCGCGTGGGCAAACGATAAAACCGTTTGCCCTCCCTCCCCGTAAAGACAGCGCACAGCCTATGGCAAACGCCCCCGCCTTTATTCTCCCGCCAGCGCAAGCATCCGCTGAATCAGCCTTTCACTGAACCGAATCCCAGTGCCCGTCAAGCCAAGCCGCTCATCTGCCTGCCAGCAAACTGAAACGCAGCAGTCACCGGCAGCTCGAACAACTCACTTCGCAACAGCCTTGAGGAAAAGAACAGCACCTCCAAATTCTCAATTTCGTTGCTCTGCGGATTCAGCCGCGCCACAACATCATCCCCAAGCTCCTCTGATTCCTGCCCAGCATACGGCGGGCATTTGTCAATATGGAGGATGTCAGCCTCGCGGTCATATTTGAAGGTCAGCTTCTCTGCCATTCCAGTTCTCCTTCGGCTAATTTTCTGGCAACATAGGCGGTTATGATCCAGTGCCGTCCAGCTGCGCTTTCGCTCACAACTACCACAACCACATGCTTGCCGTTGCGAAAATCAGCATACCAGCGGGAGAACAATTTTGCACTGCCAAAACGAGCACTGCGGCGGACTTGATCAGGAACGGCCAGCGTTTCTTCAATCAAGCTGCGGTGCTCCGGCAAAAGCTCAGGATGCCGTTCCGCAATATGACCTGCCCGCTCTTCGGTCAGTTCCACATTGCCGTCAAGATAGTTGCAGGGAAATAACATCTCGTCTTGTTGTTTTCATCGCGTTGAAAGTGTGCGTCGGCTGCGTGACTGTTGCTGGCAGGAATCATCATGCTGGATGTTTTCTCGCGACCCTTCAGCATCAGGCCGCACTTTTTTTCTGCACCAGCTTTCCTGCCGCTGCACTGCGCCTTCTGCCCTTGGCCGACGATTTCGCCTTCTCTTTCTTATACGCAGGAGAACATGCCTCAATCTTCAGCATCGCCTTGCGGTCGTACACTTTTTCGCCGCAATCAGGGCATTCGTAGAACGTCACCGCCGGAACAACATATTCCTGCCCTTCATGCCGCCGCACCACATCGCGCACTGCCCGCTCAATCCTGCCGCTTCCGCATGAAGGACACACCGTGATCTGTAATTCGCCGCTCATAATCAGACCGCTTTCTTGGATGAAATGAGAAAATAATACCTGTCCGCGCCTGCCTCTTGCACCAGCTTTCCTTTGCTGTAAATTATCACGCCTTCCAAGTTGGTGCTCTGAATGATGTGCAAATATTCTCTGCCCGCCGGACGCAACGGGCTGGTTGAGCGGATGGTTTTGTAGATCGCCACGGCATTGACAATGGATTCCGCAACATCCAGCTCGGTCAATCCGTCGGCCTCCAGCTCAATGCTGGCCTTTTCACTGAAAGCATAATGGCCTGCCAAAATTGCCCGTTTGATGCGGATCAGCGTGTCATTCATGATGACGCACGTTTTTTCTCCAGCCGCTTTGGCCCCGGATTCAAATACTCCCTTCCAGAAGCCTGCTCCTTCTTCCGCAGCGCAGCCGCAATCCGTTGTAAATCATTGCCATGCTGCGCCGCATGTTCTTTGCGGAACCGTCTGATTTCCTCAACAATCGGATCATTCATCATCTGCTCCTCCCAGTTCTTCCGGTGAGCAGAATTGCGGACAGGCACAGCCGCATGATTGCTGTTTTCCTTCAAACTTCATTGCTGTTTGTCAGCAATTCAGCAGTTTACCCTGTGCGCCCAGAAAAGCAAGACGGTTCTTCCGTTTGTCCTTCACTCTGTCCCGTCATCCTTCGCCTTTGGCCTGCTCCGCTCGCTCACTCTCGTTCCGCCGACCATGTTGTATTCCGAAGAGTCCGCGCCGAAAATCCCCTTGACCACGGCCCGCGACTGCACGATGTAATCGCTCGCCGCCTCGGCCTTGTCCCGCTTGAGATTGACCAACCGCGTCCGGTCGGCATTGACTGCGTCCAGCTCGCTGATCACCGCTTCCAGCTCAGCAATCCTCGCCTCCATCCCTGCCGCCGAAATCTCAGGCGGCAGCCCCGCGCCTATCGCCGCCAAGGCCTGCTTCACCTCGTTCGCTTCCTGAAGCAGCTTGGGAATGCTGTTCGTCAGCATAATCGCATCCTCCTGATTCCTTTCATCCGCATCCCGTCAGAAAGAATCGGCAGGCGCAAGTTTTCCTGCGCCCTCTGGATTCTTTCCTGCGGGCCTCCGATTTTCTCCTGCAAGCCCGCGATTTCTTGCTTCCAGCCCCTGCGATTAAAAATCAGCGGCCCGATGCTTTGCCGCAAGCCCTTGCGACAAAACATCAGCCGCATGATTTCTTCCTGCAACCGCCTGTGGCAAAGACATAGGCTGCTGCATCGCCGCGCAAGCTGAGTATTTTCTTCTTATGCAAAGGACATGCCAGTTTTCTCTTGAAAAAGAAAAATGCGCGGCAACATTGCATTCAGCCGTTTGTTTATTTTTCTGCTGCAAATGGGAATTATTCTTTATTCAGGTAGAGCTGGATACTTTTTGCCCAATCAGATGTGCGATGTGGGTAATTTTTACTCAGTAGCGGAGGGCGCAGAGGACAAAAAAAGGGCGGCATTGCATCGCCGCCCCCAAAAATTTTCAGCAGCAGGGCGCGGTCGCCGCGCCCTGCTTTGCTCACTGCGCCGCCCGCTCCTCGGCCCATCGCGGCCTCTTCACTGCCTGCGCCAGCACAGAGCCGACCACCAGCAGGCCTGCCGAGATGTAAAAGGCATAGTCCAAGCTGCCAGTGAGGTCTTTGATCATCCCGCCCAGCTTGGCCATGAAAAAGCCGAGGCCCCAGCCGATGAAAACCAGCCCGTAGTTGGCGCCGAGGTTCTTTGAGCCGTAGAAGTCGCCGGTGAAGAGCGGCATCAGTGCCAGACCGCCGCCGTACTGCCAATAGGCGTTGCCGATGACAATGAAGAGGAGCAGAATGTTCTGTGTCTTCATCGCATAAGGCACCAGCAGCAGGCAGACTGCTGAGACCATGCAGTTCATGGTGTAGGTGTTGGCCCGGCCTATCTTGTCGGAATAGAAGCCAGTGCCCACCCGGCCCAAGGCGTTGACTAAGCCGCCATAAGCGACGATCAGCCAGGCGTTGTCAGCGAAGAAGGCGATCTGCGAGCCTGCGGTCTTCAGCAGGCCGGCGGCGTTGGCGATGATCAGCATTCCCGACTGCGTGGTGAGGATGAACATGAAGGCCAGAGCATAGAACTGCCAGGTGCGCAGCATCTCGCGGGCGCGCCAGTCGTGCGTGGTCGCCGCGCCTGCCACCTTGGCGGTGCGGGCGCATTTGGGCGCGGGCGGCACATAGGAGCCGTCAGGATAGATCTCGTTCGGGGTCTTCAGGAGCTGCCCGGCAATGACCACAACCGTGGCGAAGAAGATGCCGAGAAAGATGAAGCTCTTGGAGATGCCGTAGCTGCCGATCAGATATTCGGCCAGCGGGCTGATGTAGAGCGCCGCGCCGCCGTAACCGCCCACCACCAAGCCCGCGATCAGGCCGCGCCGGTGCGGGCCGAACCACTTCAGGGCCGCCGGAGTCGGCGCGGCGTAGCCGATGCCCATGCCCATGCCGCCGAGAATGCCAAAGCCGATGATCAGGCCGGTGTAGCTCTGCATCAGCCCGGCAACAATGCAGCCTGCCGCCAAGAGCAGCCCGCCCAAAGTAGCACCGAAGCGGGGACTGATCTTATCTTGAATCCGCCCACCGGGGATCATCAGCAGGGCGAACATGATCATGCAGATGGAAAAGGGAGTGGCTGCCTGGGTGTTGCTCAGGTAGCGCCAGCCCTCATTCAGCCCGCTCATCGGCTCGCCCGCCTTGCCGTGGGTCAGGGCCGCTGACCACATGCTCCAAGCATAGAGTATGCCCAGACACAGGTTGACCGCCATGCCCGCAAAGGTGGTGATCCACGCCTGTCTCGGCTCTTTCGCGCATTGCTCCGCCATTCTTCTCCTCTCTTTTTTTTGGGTGTGAGACGCAGTTCCGCCAGCGCGGCAAATTTTGGCCGTACTGTAGCACAAAACAAGAGGCAGAGGGAAATATTTTCCCGGACAGGTGTCGGCTGCGGGCGCAGGCGGCGACAGCCCGGCCTTGACAAGACATCTTGCATAAGGGTGCCTCGAAAAATACCGATTTTGCCGAAGTAATCATCGGATAATCAGGTAGTTACAACGAACAGCTGCCCAAAATACCAATTTTTCGAGGCACCCTTTTTTCAAGCCTGAAGGATTCAGGGCAATAATTATAATTTGTTGCAAAAAAACAAGTCCTTCTGTGTTCAGCAGGACTTATGCGGCATTCAGCATCATTTCCATTACGCCCATAAAAAATATTGACAACAGGCATGAGGGAACCTTGAAAAATTGGTATGTTAGGCAGTTTTTGTGTTGTAACTACCTAATTATTCGATGACGCTTTCGGCAAAATCGGTATTTTTCGAGGTACCCAAAAGAGCTTGCTTCAGTGACAAAAATTGTCACTGAAGCAGCAGGCGGCGCCCTGCTTTGTCACCGCTGCGGGGAAAGCGGCTCATAAAACTGGACTGCCGGGAATCATGCTCATGGCATCAGGCTGCTGCGGGCTGAACAAGAGAAGCAAAAGGCTTGACAGATTCCAGCTTTCATGTCAATCTCCCCTGACAGCAAGCCTTCCTCTTTTTCACCCAACTCCTTGTCACTCAAGGGAGGATTTCATGAGACGACTTAAAATTCTCTGCGCTGTTCTCCTCATTATGCTCTTCAGTTCAGCCGCCCGCGCAGTGCAGTATGTGGACGCGCCGCCGCTGGCCAAGGTCATCAGTGCTGCGGTCGAGGAGGTCAAGCCTGCTGAGCATGTCCGGGTGCCGCTGATCACGTGGGGCGGCGATGAGGCGACCATCTTCGCCAACGGCAACGCCGCCCGAACCGCGCCGGACAGCATCTTCGGCAAGAAGGGCCTGAAACTGAATCTGGCGCGCGAGGATGACTTCAAGAAGCAGATCGAGGCATACCTGAAGGGCGACACGCCCTATCTGCGCGGCACTATGGGCATGGTGAGCATGGCCTCTGAGGTGCTTGGGCGTGACCCGCGCACCGCGCCGGTGGTCATCTACCAGCTCACTTGGTCGAACGGCGGCGACTGCCTCGCGGTCAAGCCGGGGATCAAGACCGTCAAGGATCTCAAGGGCAAGACCGTGGCCCTGCAAGCCTACGGCCCGCATGTTGACTATCTCGCCAAGGTGCTGGCCGACGCAGGGCTGTCCATGAGCGACGTGACTGTCAAGTGGGTCAAAGATCTGACCGGCACAGCGGAGACCCCGGCTGATGCCTTCCGTGAGGACGGCATTGACGCGGCGATGATGATCATCCCAGACGGCATGGCCCTGACCTCTGGCGGCGCGGTGGGCACAGGCGCGGAAGGCTCGGTTAAAGGCGCGGAGATCCTGCTTTCGACCAAGACCGCCAACCGGGTTATCGCCGATGTTTATGCGGTGCGGAGCGATTATTTCAAAAGCCGCCGCGCCGAGGTGGAGAAGTTCGTCAACGGCCTGATGCAAGGCGAGGAGCGGCTGGCCGAGCTGCTCAAGAACAAGACTGGCCGGATGAAGGACTACACCGAGACGGTCAAGGCTTCGGCGCAGCTGCTGTTCGACAGTCCTGCCGCGACCGCCGACGCGGAGTCGCTGCGGGCGGACTGCGAGTTCGTCGGTTTCGCCGGCAACGTCAAGTTCTTCACTGATCCTAATTATCCGCGCAATTTCCTCAACCTCCGCGAGCAGACCCAGAACGCCTTTGTCAAGCTCGGCCTGCTCGGCAGGAAATCGCCTTTGGCTGCGGCTGAGTTCAACTACGACGCGCTCAAGGAGGGCCTGAGCAACGTGGCTGGCGTGGCGGTTCCAAAGTTTGATTCCGCTAAGGTCGCAGGCGTGATCCAGCGCAAGCAGCAGCAGGACCGCCTGGCCGAGGGCGAGCTGTTCTCCTTCGAGGTCTTTTTCCAGCCCAACCAGAACCAGTTCTCGGCTGACCTTTACGCCGACGCATTCAATAAGGTCATTGAGCTGGCCTCGACCTACGGCGGCGCGGTGATCACTGTGGAGGGCCACTCAGACCCGATGGGCTGGCTGCAAGCGAAGAAGAAGCAGGAAACGGAAATGGCTTTGGGGCAGATCAAGCAGGCGGCTAAGAATCTCAGCCTCTCGCGGGCCAACGCGGTGCGCGAAAGCATTGTGACCTTTGCCGCCGCCAAGGGCGTGATCTTGGACGAAAGCCAGTTCGCAGTGATTGGCCACGGCATTGCCAAGCCGAGAAGTGGCATGTGCGGCGACGATCCCTGCCCGCCTAAGACCGAGCAGGCATGGCGCGACAACATGCGGGTGGAATTCCGCATCCTTCAGCTCGAAGCCGAAACATCGGTCTTCAAGCCGCTGTGAGAGGGAGACGGACGATGAACGCATTGAAAATCATGCCGCTCCTGCTTGCCGCTGCGGCCCTGAGCTGTCTGCTGCCCGGCTGCGAAGACCGTCCGGCGCAGCATGGAAGCAGCTCTGCGCCCCAGAGCCGTCCGGCAACGCAAGCCGCTCCTCAGCAGGCATCCGCAGGAGCCGCCGTCGCCAAACCAGCTGCCGCGCCGTGGCCGCCCGCGCCTGCCGGAGACATGGTGCTGGCCCCGAATCTGTTGGCAGCCAATTATTATGTGGTATTAGATGGCAGCGGCTCCATGACCGACAGTCAGTGCTCCGGCGGAACCAGCAAGATGGAGGCGGCCAAGAACGCTCTCAAGGAATTCGCGGCCAGCGTGCCTGCCGAGGCGAATCTCGGCCTGCTCGCCTTCACGGAGAGCAGAATCCGCGAGCTGGTGCCCTTGGGCGGCGGCAATCGCAAGCAGTTTGCCGAAGCAGTCACCTCGGTCACTGCCTCCGGCGAGACTCCGCTGCGCAGCGCGATCACCTCCGGCTATGCGAAGCTGGAGGCACAGGCAATGCGGCAGCTCGGCTATGGCCGTTACATCCTCGTGGTCGTCACCGATGGCGAGGCCAGCATGAGCGAGGATCCAAGGGCGCAGGTGAGCTGGATGCTGGCCAGCACCCCGGTGGAGCTGCACACTATCGGCTTCTGCATCGGCCAGAATCACAGCCTCAACATGCCGGGCCGCACCATGTACAAGGCGGCAGACAATCCTGCCGCTCTGCGCCAGGGCTTGGTCGATGTGCTGGCCGAGGCCGAAACCTTTGACACAGCCACCTTTGAAGCGCAATGAAGGCCAGACTGATCGGCGCACTGCTCCTGATGCTCCTGGGGCTTGCGGTCACTTACGGAATCTGGCTGCTGCTGCCGTGGATTCTTGACCGCAAGCAGCAGGAGACCAGCGACGCGGCGGATTTGCAAGGCAAGATCCGCGTCGCGGCGGACAGCTGGATCGGCTATTTCCCTCTCCGCTCGCCGGAGATGAAGGCAGCCCTGCGCCAGGCGGGCTGGCTGCTGGCTTGGGAGGACGACAAGGCCGATTATCCGGGCCGGATGGAGCGGCTGCAAAAGGGCGAGCTGGATTTTGCAGCCGCCACGGTCGATTCCTACCTGCTCAACGGCGGGCGTTTCAGCTATCCCGGCATCATCATCGCTGTGCTGGATGAGTCCAAAGGCGGCGACGCAATCCTTGCCCGTCAGGAGCGGGTGGCCAGCCTTGACGACCTCAAAGGCAAGATCGGCGTGAAAGTGGCCTTCACCCCGGCCAGTCCGAGCGAGCATTTAGCCAAAGCGGCTGCGGATCATTTCAATGCGCCGGAGCTGCATCCGCCCCAAGGCCCGCTGCGGCTGGCGGTGAACGGCTCTGAGCAGGCCAAGGCCGCCCTGCTTGCCGGCAAGACCGATGTTGCCGTGCTCTGGGAGCCGGATGTCAGCAGGGCACTCCAGCAGCAAGGCATAGTCAAGCTGCTCGGCACCGAGGACACGCAGCGGCTGATTGTGGACATCCTGCTGGTCCGCCGTGAGTTCGCGCAGAAGAATCCCCAGCTCGTCAAGCTCCTTCTCTCCTCCTATTTCAAAACGCTGCGCAAATACCGTCAGGACGAGGCCCTGTTGGTGCGTCATGTCCGCGAGGAAACCGGACTGAAGGAAGATGAGGTCCGTTCGATGCTTAAGGGCGTGAGCTGGGCCTCGCTCTCCGACAACGGCGAGCAGTGGTTCGGCCTGAACGGCGGCGAGGAAGGACTGATCGCGGCTGTCGAGTCAGCGGCGGACATACTTGTCAACGCGGGAGATTTCCCTTCCAGCCCAGTGCCGGACGGCAATCCCTACCGGCTCACCAACCGGGCTTTCATCGAAGAGCTGCTCGCCTCTGAAACAGCAGGCTTCACTGGCGGCAAAACAGCGCAGACTGGCGCGGCGGCCTTTCCGCCTTTGGATGCGGCAGGCTGGGCCGCGCTCAAAGAGGTTGGCACGCTGAAGCTTGATCCAGTCATTTTCCAGCAGGGAACAGCGGAATTGGACATCCTCGGCAAGCAGACCGTTGATGCGGCGGCGGAGCGCCTCCGCCATTATCCACGATTCCGCATCCTCATCAAGGGCCACACCGGCCTGCGCGGGGATATGGATGAGAACCTGCGCCTCTCCTTGGACCGGGCGGATGCGGTGAGCCGCTACCTTCAGATCACCCACAGCACTGATCCCAACCGCCTGCGGCCGCTGGGCTTGGGTGCAACCAAGCCGCTCGCGCAGCTGCCCGGCGAGCCGCTGCGGGCCTATGAGTACCGCCTGCCAAGGGTTGAGCTGGTGCTGGCAAGAGAGGATATGTGAGTGGAGCACGATCTTCCGCCCAATCTCCAAGACTACAGCCAAGGCGCGCTGCGTCGGCAGGTGCTGCGGCAGGGGCTAACCCACTGGCTCACGCTCTATCCGCCCGCGCTTGGCCTGCCGCTGGGATTCGCCGCCTATCTCTTCAACACGCCGCTGCTGTATCTGGCGGCCCTCGGCGGCATTGCTCTTGGCATGGGCAGTGCGATCATCAATATTTTCTTCCGGGGCGATGCCCTGTCCTCCCGTTATCTGCAAGAATTGGCCGGCCAGCTCCGGGAGCAGGAGCAACAGGCTTTGGAGGAGCTGCGCCGCGAGCTGGAGCAGACGCGGGCGGTTTCCGGCGCAGAGGATCATGCCGGGCAGGCTGTTGAGCAGCTCGACCAGCTGCGGGCCAAGCTGGACAACCTGAGCCGCCTGCTGACGGAGAAATTCCAGCAGGGCGAGCTGTCCTACGGGCGCTTTCTCGGCGCGGCGGAGCAGGTGCAGATGGGCGGCTTTGACAATCTCCGGCAGATCGTCTCGCTGCTGAAGAGCGTCGGCGGCATCGACCTTGATTATCTTGAAAAACGCCTCAGGCAGATCGACAAACTGGCCGATCTTGCGGAAGCAGACCGCAAGGAGCGTGAGACACTGCTCCGGCGGCAGCAGCTGCGCATAAGCCAGCTTGAGCAGGTCAACGAGCTGCTTGCAGCCAATGAGGAGGCGATGACCGCAATTCAGGAGACAGCGGCGGCAGTGGCCGCCATGTCCACAAACAGCCCCTTGGCCAAAGGGGATTTGGAAACCGCCATAGCCCAGTTGCAGCAGGTGGCGGCCCGCGCAAAGCATTACTAAATTCAGGAGGAAGCCCATGTTGGAAGCAAGAGAGGAGAACGCGCTGGTCAAAGTGGATGAGCGGCAGTTGAGCGCGGAGCTTGGGCTGGTTGATCCGGCTCGTCTGGAGGTCGCGACAGTCGACCCGGAGCTGGAGAAGATGGCGGCGGAGTTCGCGGACAGAATTCTGCATTGCAACCCGGAGGACGCGGGCCAGCTCGAAGTGCGCCAGCAGCATGTTGCGGCCATTGATAATCTCGGTTCCAAGGCGCAGAAGGACTCTGCCCTGCGCAGCGCGATGCTGCGCGAGCCGATCCGCAAGCTGGCGCAGAAGGGCGAGGACGGCGGCGAAGTGGCGAACGCCTTGGTCAACCTGAATCTGAAGGTGGACGAGCTGGACCCGGAGAAATTCAACCTCAATCCTGGCTGGTTCGCCCGTCTCTTAGGCATGATTCCCGGTGTGGGCACGCCGCTGAAACGCTACTTCCTCCAGTTTGAGAGCGCGCAGACCGTCTTGGACGCAATTTTCCGCTCGCTGCAAACCGGCGCGGACACCCTCAAGCGCGACAACATCACCCTGACTGACGATCAGAAGCAGCTTCGCCTTGCCACGCACAAGCTGCGCAAGGCTATTGAGCTGGGCATGATGGTGGACAAGAAGCTGAGTCTGGTTGCGGAGCAGGAGATTCCTTCTGACGACCCGCGCAACGGCTTCATCAAGGAGGAGCTGCTCTTTCCGCTCCGGCAGCGGCTGATGGACTTGCAGCAGCAGTTAGCTGTCAACCAGCAGGCGGTGCTGGCCATTGAGATCATCATCCGCAACAACAAAGAGCTGATCCGTGGCGTGAGCCGGGCGGTCAATGTGACGGTCAACGCCCTCAATGTGGCTGTGACCGTAGCCCTTGCCTTGGCCAATCAGCGCATTGTCCTGAAGAAGATCGAGGCGGTCAATGAGACGACCAACAAGCTGATCGGCGACACGGCGCGGCGGCTGAAGGATCAGGGCACGGCAATCCACAAGCAGGCCTCAACCAGCCAGTTGGACATTCAGGTGCTCAAGCAGGCTTTCGCGGACATCCACGCCGCCTTGGACGACATCGCCCGCTTCCGTCAGGAGGCCCTGCCGCAGATGGCCAAAACCGTGCTGGAGATGGACCGCCTCACCAACGAAACCGACGACGCGATCAAAAAGATGGAGCGCGGCAATCAGGCCAGCCCGGCCATGTATTTGGACATAGACTGAGGAGGAAAATGATGAGAAAAGGAATCACGTTGCTGGCTGCGCTTGTTGTTTCCGTCTTGCTTGCCGGGCAAGCCGTTGCGGGCGGAACGCACCGCATCGCCTGGTCGCACTACACCGGCTGGGAGCCGTGGGCCTACATTCAGGAGTCCGGCATCATGGACAAATGGGCCAAGAAATATGGCTTGGACAAGGTCGAGATCGTTTTGGTCAATGATTACGTCGAAAGCATCAACATGTACACCGCAGGGCAGTTTGACGGCTGCGTGATGACCAACATGGACGCTCTGACCATCCCGGCAGTGGGCGGCGTGGATTCCACGGCCCTGATTGTCGGCGATTTTTCCAATGGCAACGACGGCATCGTGGCCATGAACGCCAGTTCAGTGAAAGATTTGGCGGGCCGCAAAATGCGCATTGTCCAGCTTTCGGTCTCGCATTATCTGCTGACCCGCGCCTTGGACATGAACGGCATGAAGGAGAAGGAACTGACCTTGGTCAACACCAGCGACGCGGACATTGCCCCGCTTTTTGTCTCAGAAGCAGCCAAAGATCCGAAGGCGGCGGTGACGACATGGAATCCGCTGCTGATGCAGGTGCGCAATGTCAAGGGCGCGAATTTAGTCTTTGACTCCTCGCAGATTCCCGGCGAGATCATTGACTGTCTGGTGGTGAAAAGCGACGCGCCGGATGCGCTGAAAAAAGCCCTTGCTGGCGCATGGTATGAGGCGATGGCGCAGATGAGCAATCCGGCGGCGGGCAAGGAGGCACTTGAGGTGATGGCGAAATCCGCAGGCGGCACCGCTGCTGAATTCAAGGCCCAGCTCAAGACCACCAAAATATTCTACAATCCGGCTGAGGCAGCCGCTTTTGTTGCTGGCGAGCAGGTGAAAAAGACGATGGATTATGTCCGCAGCTTCAGCTTTGATCACGGCCTGTATGGCGAGGGCGCGGCGAGCAAGGATTTAGTCGGCATCGCTTTCCCGGACGGCTCGGTCATGGGTGACAAGGGCAACGTCAAGCTCCGCTTCGACAAAACCTACATGCAGATGGCGGCGGACGGAACGCTGTGAGTTCCAGCAGGGTGCGTTTTGCACCCTGCTGCTTGACGCTGATTACAATAGACCTCTTGCATAAGTCCTGTTAAACTGATCTTACTGCAAGATTGCAGCCGGCAGCGATAAGATTGAACCTGAGGCTGAACCTTCGTATTCTGTTGCGGTATTTTTCCTGAAGAATACTGGATATTTTCTGAATATATGCTCAACCTTTATCCGCTTTTTTGAGAGTTTTCTGTTCTCAGCTTTTTCCTCTTCACTCAGGCGGCAGTTCTTTTTTTCTTGAACGGCGTTTTGCTGTTTTTGTGAATTTTTGCAATTCCCTGATATCCGGCATCGGCAAGAATCAGGACATGCGGCTGCAAAGCGGCTCAGCTTTCCTTGAACAGCTTGAAATCATGGGTTCTTCCGCCGCGAAAATCAGAAGAAAGAATTTCTCCTGTCTCAAAATCAGCGGTTATCTGAACTTTATGCGTGAAGCATTTTTTCTTTCCGAATTGCCGCAGCTCTTTTTTTTGGACGCTCGACAGGCTGCTCAGAGGCGTCAATCAGAACAGTTCTTAAATCTGATGGGCATAATATGTTATTTTTTCAAAAAAGATGAAATATTTCTGATTTTATCAGAACGTATTCAATTTTTTTATCGTTCTGCATACAGCTGATTCGATACGAAACTCCAATATGAAATTCAGTCCGGCACTCACGCCAATACATCAAAGTCATAAGGGTTCCTCGAAAAATACCGCATTCATTTTGCTGTTTTCTGGCTGTTGTTATTTATTTTAATATTGAAAATTCAGCCTTTTGTGTTATAATTTCGGCATAAATTCAAACTATGCCGCCGGAGATGCGAACATGAACCAGCTCGGATTTTTCGATTTTGACATTCGTCTTTCCAGAATCGCCAAAGCAGGTGATCCTTTAGTCAAGCTCAACGAGGCTGTTGATTGGGAAATATTTCGCCCAGCTCTCGAAGAGGCAAAGAAAAAACCTGTGAAGTCAAATGCAGGAGCAAAAGGTTATGATTCAGTCATGATGTTCAA
>NZ_JBLWEM020000030.1:0-29215 GCF_048287365.2 Candidatus Electronema sp. JC
AACCCGGCTGTTTCCGACAAACCGGTATGCGCCCTCAAGAGCCGCGCCTGACCCCGCCTGCTCAGGCAGAGAGGCTCCGGGCGACTTCTCCGCCGCCGCGACCATGGTCAGCAGACGTTTGTTCAAACGCTTGTCGTTCAGCTCAACATCGGAAAACTCGGTCGTCAACGGGGGCAGATGTGTTGTTTTCATCCCTCCTTCTGACCATTTCCTCCCGGCTGACGCAAGCTGAAAAGATGTGATGAATCATTAGTTCGCGAACCGCCCCTACACCACCGCATCGCCGCCAAGAATATGCAGCAGCGCATGGCGGATTGCCGCCAGCTTGGCCGCGTCCTCAACCTTGCGGCGGTTCTCGTCGGTCACGTAAAACACGTCAATAAGCTGCTCAACTTCAGTGGCGATTCTCGCCCGGTGAATGCTCAGGCGGAAGTCGGACAGCGTTTGCGTGAGCTGATAGAGCGCGCCCAAGTGCTCGCCGCCATGCACTTCAATCACTGTGCAGTGATCTGAGGCGGCATTGTCAATAATGACCTCAGTGCGCAGCTGCTGCACCGGACGGCGGCTGCTCTGGCTGTCCAACTTGCTGTGCAGCTGGAAGCCCACGTCCAGCCGGTAGTTCACCGCCCGGTTGAGGTCGTCCTCCACCAGCCGCCAGTTCTGCTCGACGAAGTCAACCGCCGCTGTCGGCTTGACGTGCAGCACATCCACCACCGTGCCGTCCGGCCAGGTGAAAATCTTCGCCGCCAGCACCGAGAGATTGTGCAGGGACAGGATGCCGCAAATCTTGGCCAGCAGGCCGTGGCGGTCGCGGCAGAGAATGAGCAGCGGCCACGAGCTAGGCTGCTCCTCCGGGAAGAGCAGCACCTTCTGCTGGAGCAGCGCGGCTTGGTCGCGGTGCAGGCGCAGGTGCCGCGCCACTTCCTCCGGGCTGAAGCTGGTCAGATAGTCGGCAGGCAGCTCGGCCAGCGGCATTGTAATCTCTTCGCCCGGCTTGAGCAAAGCCGCCGCCTGCCCGCGCAGCCAGTCCGCGCCCTGCTGCTCCCGTTGCTGATCCTCTTCGTCATCGCCGCCGCCCGCCTCAAGCACGGCCCGCAGCTTGAGGAAGAGCTTCGTCATCAGGCCCGCCTTCCAGTCCGACCACGCTGAAGGGCCGGTGGCCTTGGAATCAGCAATGGAGAGCAGATGCAGCATGGTCAGCAGCTCGATGCCGCCGATGAGCTTGGCTGCCTCGCGGAGAAAGCTGCGGTCGCTGAGGTCGCGGCGGAGAGCGTTCTCCGGCAGATACAAATGCCAGCGGACGAGGAAGGCGAGCTGCTCGCGCTCGCGGCTGCTCAGGCCCATGCGCTGGCCGATACCAAGAACCAGCTCCGCGCCGCGCTGCGAATGGTCGGTGTGCTGGCCTTTGCCGATGTCATGCAGCAGAGCGGCAAGACAGAGCAGCTGCGGCGCAGCGGCGGCCCACAGCTCCGGCTCGGCCTGACGCAGCTTGGCCAGTTCAGCCACAGTCTGGAGCTGATGCCGGTCCACAGTATATATATGATACAAATCGTGCTGCGCCAGCGACTCCACCGCGAGAAACTCCGGGATGTAGGCGGTGAGCAGGCCTGTCTCCAGCATGGTCTCCAGCGCAGGCAGCGGGCTGTCTGTCAGCAGCAGGCCGATGAAGCTCTTGGCTATGCGCTTCGAGCTGCGGAAGGTGTCATCCGCCAGATGCAGGCTGCGGCTGACAAGCTGCCGCGTCCGATGGTGCACTGGCAGACCGCTGCGCCCGGCCTGATAAAAGAGGCGCATGAGCAGCTGCGGCTGCTTGGCCAACGCCTCGTCAGTCAGAGCAAGGCGGAGGCTGCCTGCCCGCGCGACAATGCCCGGCTCCAGCTCCTGCTCGCGGCTGTCCCTGCCGCTCAGGCCGAGATTCTCCTGCACCTGCTCAAAGAAGAGGTCAGTGGTCACGGCCACGGTCTGCAAGCAGCTGTAGACGTGGCGCATGAAGCGTTCGACCGCCCGCATTCCCTGCCCGTCCTGGCAGCCGAAATCCGCCGCCATCTCCTCCTGATATTCAAAGAAGAGGCGGTCGTTCTTGCGGCGGCTGAGGCAGTGCAGACGGACGCGGACGCGGGTCAGCATGTCCTGCGCAGCAGCGAAGGCCAGCCGCTCGTCCGGGGCAAGCATCCCGGAGTGTTCCAGATCCGCCAGCCCGTTCAGGCCGAAGACCGCCTTGGCGATCCAGAACATGGCCTGCATGTCACGCAGGCCGCCGCGTCCTTCCTTGATCTGCGGCTCCAAAAGATAGGCGTGGCTGCCGTGCTTCTGCCGTCGTTCGGCGCAGAGACTGTTCATGGTGCGGACAAACTTGTCCCGGCAGCCCTCGATGTTCTTCTTCCGGTGCAGGGCCAGCAGCTCGTGAAAGAGCGCCTCGGAGCCAGCCAGCAGGCGCGCGTCCAGCAGCGCGACCTGAAAGAGGTAGTCCTCGGCAGCAAAGCTGACCGCGTCCTTCACGCCGCGCACGCTGTGGCCGACTTCAAAGCCAGCATCCCAGAGCGGATAAAGGACAGATTCAGCGGCCTCGCGCATCTTTTTCCCTGCCGCGCGGTCGTGCAGCAGCAGCAGGTCAATGTCGGAATACGGATGCAGCTCGCAGCGGCCATAGCCGCCCAGCGCGATCAGAGCGATGCCCCCGCCTGCGGCCCGCACTGCCTCGGCAGCCTGAAACCGCTCGATGACAAAGGCATCCACCAGATCTGTCTGCCGGGCCAGCAGCTCAGCGCCGCTGAGGCCCTGCTGCCAGAGGCTGGCGCAGATTTTCTGCCGGTCGCGCAAGTCAGCGGACATCAGCCTGTCTCCGCGCTGCGCTGAAGAGGATGCCTCTCATCGTGCCTTTGCCTGAATTTACAGAATTGCAACAGAAAAACTGCCATCATACCAAGACAGCCGCCGACGCACAAGCGGCATCTTGTCGAGCGGAAAATTGCCGCCCTGCCTGACTGCCGCTTTTCCCGCCTTCTTTGCAAAAATCATGCCGGTTTCCGTTTCATGCCGCAAGCGGCTGACTTGAATGCTTTCTCAGTATTGACGCGACGCAGGCTACGTCTGCTTCTTTTTACAGAAATGTAATTTTTCAAACCGCAGGCTACAAAAATGGAACCCGCCTCTGCCGCCGCCGGAAAACAGCGCGGCCAGCCGCAATACCGCTTGACGATTTCCCCGGCAGGTATAAGAGTATAGGCTGGCCGCAGGTCAGAAGCCTGCATCTGCAACAAGTCTTCAACCCGTGGAGCTGCAAAGATGATTCTCAAAAAAAGCGCCTTGGCGCGGCTGCGTCTGGCAGCCGCCTGCTGCATCTCGTTCTGCTGCCTTGCCCTGTCTGCGCCGCCGCCCGCCGCAGCGCAGGATGATGTTCTTGCGCTGGAGCGTTCCGGCAAAGCCTTCAGCTCAGTGGTGAAAAAGGCAGGGCCTGCGGTGGTTTACATCAGCGTTGAGCAGGAAGTCAAGGGCGGCGGCAGGCAGTTCGAGGAAATGTTCGGCGCGGATGAGTTCCTGCGGCGTTTTTTCGGCGACCAGCTTGATCAGTTCCAACAGCAGCAGCCCAAGCAGCCGCAACGCCCCCGGCGGCCTCCGCGTCCGTTCAAGCAGCAGGGAGCTGGTTCCGGCTTCATCATCTCCCCGGACGGCCTGATTCTGACCAATAACCATGTGGTTGAGAATGCGGATAAAATCACAGTCAAGCTGGCGGACAAACGCGAGTTCAGCGCTGAAGTGGTCGGCACGGATCCGCAGTCCGATGTGGCTCTGATCAAAATCGAGGGCAGCAATCTGCCCACCCTGCCGCTGGGCAACTCCAACGAGCTGGAGGTCGGCGAATGGGTGATCGCCATCGGCAGCCCTTTTGAATTGAGTCAGAGCGTGACCGTGGGCGTGGTTTCCGCCACAGGCCGCAACAAAATCGGCATCAACGACTACGAGAACTTCATCCAGACTGACGCGGCCATCAACCCCGGCAATTCCGGCGGCCCGCTCCTGAACATCAAAGGCCAGGCCGTGGGCATCAACACCGCGATTTTCTCCCGCAGCGGCGGCTACATGGGCATCGGCTTCGCCATTCCGATCAACATGGCCAAATCCATTGAGGAGCAGCTGCGCAGCCACGGCAAGGTGATCCGGGGCTGGCTCGGCCTGATCATTCAGGACATGGACGAGGGGCTGGCGCAGTCCTTCGGTCTGGGCAAAAGCGAGGGCATCCTTGTTTCTGAAGTCACGCCTGGCTCGCCCGCTGAAAAGGCCGGGCTGCGCCAAGGCGACGTGGTGCTTTCTTTGGACGGCGCCAAGCTGGCTGACGTGAGCGACCTGCGCAACCGCGTCGCCATGACCCCGCCCGGCAAGACCGTGACGCTGGACATTGTCCGGGACGGCGGCCGGCAGCAGATGCGGGTGCTGATCGGCGAGCAGCCCGCTGATTTCAGCGAGAGCGCGAAGGCGAAAATGCGGCTGGAGAAAGGCTCTGTTTTGGAAAAGCTCGGCCTGACTTTACAGGAGCTGAGTCCTGACTTGGCCGAGCAGTTCGGCTACAGCAAAGGTCAAGGCGTGATTGTCGCCGAGGTCGAAGCAGGCAGCCCGGCGGACAATGTCGGCATCGAGCCGGGCCAGCTCATTGAGGAGGTCAACCGGGTGCGGGTGCGCAGCCTCGCTGAGTTGAAGGAAGCCCTGAACAAGGGCGGCAATCAGGTGCTGCTGCGGGTGCGGGCGGGCGAGTTCAGCCGCTACGTGGCCCTGAAATACGAGGAATAAGAGCATCCTTGTACGCAAGCTGAACACAGGGCAGGCACGCGCCTGCCCTTTATTTTTTTCGATTCTGATCATGCCCTTCAATGCCTTGTCTGAATTAGCCGTCTTTCTGCGCGGCTTCGCTGCGGAGCGCGGCTGGGAGCAGTTTCACAGCCCGAAAAATCTGGCCATGGCCCTGAACGTCGAGGCCGCCGAGCTGAGCGAGCATTTTCAATGGCTGACTGAGCAGCAGAGTTTGAAACTGGACGAAAAACAGCGCGAGGCTGTCGCCTTGGAAATGGCGGACGTGCTGATTTATCTTGTCCGCATGGCCGACCGGCTGGGCATTGATTTGATGGACGCGGCCCGGCGCAAGGTCGTCCTCAATACGGAGAAATATCCGGCGGAACGGCGGCCATGAACGCCCTCTGCCATAAAGCCTTCACCGTGTTCCTGCCAAATGAGGAACTGGCCTCACTCGCGCCGCTGGGCAGCGGCAGGGTCAACGACACCTGGCTGGCAATCACAGCGGCAGGCGGAAGATACGTCCTGCAACGATTGAACCCAGCGGTATTTCCTGATCCCTCTCTGGTGCAGGCTAATCTCCTCCGGGTGACTGAGCATCTGCGCGCCAGCCTGCCTGAGGCTGACACATTCAAGGTCTTTACCGTCATCCGCAGCCCGACAGGCCTGATTGGCTGGACCGACAGGAGCGGTGCCTGCTGGCGGCTGCTCTCGCATCTCGACGGTTGCTCCGCCCTTGAGGCTGTCGAGAATACGGAGCAGGCGCGGGCAATCGGTGCCGCGCTGGGGCTTTTTCATCAGCTGCTTGCGACGCTGCCTCAGCCGCTGCTGGCCGACACCCTGCCTGGCTTTCACAACAGCCCGCTCTATCTGGCTGAATACGAGGCCCAGCAGTCAGTATCCTGCCAGCCGGAAGCCGCTGATTGCCGCGACTTCATCCAGCAGCGCAGGGAGGACTTCTTTCTGCTGGAGCAGGCGCGGCAACGGGGCGAAATCACCGAGCAGACCGTGCATGGCGACCCCAAGGTAGGCAATTTCCTGTTCTCATCAGATCGGACACAAGTGATCAGCCTGATAGATCTTGACACCGTCAAGCCCGGCCTGCTTCTGCACGACCTCGGTGACTGCCTGCGCTCCTGCTGCAATCCTCTTGGCGAGGAAGTGGACAGCCTTGATGAGGTCGTGTTCCATCAAGCCTTCTTCACCGCTGTGCTGGAAGGCTACCTTTCCCGCGCCGCCGCTCTGCTCAAGCCCGGCGACCGGCGGCTTTTGGCCGACAGCGCACGGTTGATCAGCTTGGAGCTTGGCCTGCGCTTTTACAGCGACTATCTTGCAGGCAGCCGCTATTTTAAAACCAGCTGTCAGGAACAGAATCTTTTTCGCGCCAGAGCGCAGTTTGCGCTGGTGCGCTCCTTGGAAAATCAATATACTGAACTGACAGCAATTGCGGCGGAACGTGCGGCGGCAGCCGTCCGCTCCGAACTTGATTCCAACGATGGAGGGAAAAAATGAGCAAGTTTCTGCTGCTCTGCGGCTGTTTAGCCGCGCTGACCACAGTCTCCTGCGCCAAAGACAAACCTGAGGATCCTGCGCCGCCGCCCAAGCTCATAGAACTGAACTACGGCGGCTCTGTGGAGGAGGACGGCCTCCGCATCCACTTCGCCTCTGTCACCAGCGACTCGCGCTGCCCGATCGGAGTGCAGTGCGTCTGGACAGGCAATGCGGAAATCGTGCTGGAGCTGAGCGGAGACGGCAATCACGCGGCGGTGCTGAACACCAATCCGCAGTTTCAGCAAAGCTACCGCACCAGCGAGCATGTTGTCACGCTCAAGGAGCTGAAGCCCTATCCGGAAGAGGGACAGCCCATCGCTCTGAATGACTATGTCGCCGTGCTGACGGCGGAGAAAAAATAATTCCGCGTCCGCAGGTTATGACTCCCTCTCAGAAAATGCTCGCCTTCGCCAGCACCTCCTCGTGGATTCGCAGGATGTTCGAGGAAGGCGCCCGGCTCAAGGCCCAGTTCGGCGCGGATCAGGTCTTTGACTTCAGTCTCGGCAACCCGGACTTGCCGCCGCCGCCGCAGTTTGCGCAGGCTCTGGCCGATTTGGCCCAGGACGAGCGGCCCGGCTGCCATGCCTACATGCCCAACAGCGGCTGGCCTGAAGTGCGCGCGGCGGTCGCGACCCGGCTGGCGCAGGAGCAGGGTGCGCCAATAACGGCGGGCGACATCCTGATGACCTGCGGTGCGGCGGGCGCGCTCAATGTGGTGATGAAGGCCCTGCTCGACCCCGGCGACGAGGTGATCATCATCAGCCCCTATTTTGTCGAGTACACCTTTTACATCGACAATCACGGCGGCGTGGCCAAAATCGTGCCTGCGGATGAGGAATTTAACCTCGATCTGGCGGCGATTGAGGCGGCCCTGACTGAGAAGACCAAGGCGGTGCTGATCAACAGCCCGAACAATCCCACAGGACAGGTCTACAGCGCGGAGTCGCTGGCCGCGCTGGGTCGGCTGCTTGACAACGCAACTCAGACTGTCTGCCTGATCGCCGACGAGCCATACCGCAAGATCATCTATGACGGCGCAGAAACGCCCTCGGCAATGGCGGCCACGGTCAATTCCATCGTGGTGTCGTCGTATTCCAAGGATTTGTCTCTGCCTGGCGAGCGCATCGGCTATCTTGCCGTGCACCCGGACATGCCGGACAAGGCCGCTCTGCTTAATGCACTGACCTTGGCCAACCGCATCCTCGGCTTTGTCAACGCGCCTGCGCTGATGCAGCGGGCTGTCGCGCGGCTGCAAGAGGTCAGCGTGGACATGGCGATTTATGCCCGGAGGCGCGAGCTGTTCTGCCAGATATTGGACGAAGCAGGCTTTGCATACGTCCGACCCAAAGGCGCGTTCTACCTCTTTCCAAAAACTCCGATTGATGACGTGGAGTTCTGCAAGCTGCTGCTGGAGGAGCGGATACTGGCGGTGCCGGGCCGGGGCTTTGGCAGGCCGGGGCACATCCGGCTGGCTTTCTGCGTGGATGAGGCGGTGATTGCCGGGGCGGCGGCAGGGTTCAGGCGGGTGATGAGCCGCTGCTGAAGTGGCAGAGGCGACGCAGTCATTTGAAATAAAAAAGGAAAGATGAAAATGAAAAATGTTATGCTTTCAGCATCGCTTGCTGTTGCCCTCTGCGGCTGCTCATCTTTTTCGCACACAAATGTTGCGCTGAAACAGGAGGACGCGCCGCGAGCAACAAAAGCATCTTTTACAATACAGCAGGACAGAGGGAAAAAAGAAAAAGTTCTTTTCATCTTGTCGCTGTCTGGCGGCGGAAGCAGGGCAGCATATTTTTCAGCAGCGACAATGCTTGCATTGGAAAAAGTCTTCGAGCATGAAGATATTAATCTTCTTGATGAAGTTGATATTATATCTTCTGTTTCTGGCGGATCTTTGCCTGCGGCGTATTATGCTGTTTCAGCAGACAAAAAAGATGCTGACAGCGGAAATTTTGTTGCCAGGCGGTGGGATGAGGACACAGTAAAAGAACTTATGTCAAGAAATTACAAGGCAAGGTGGATTGGCAACTGGTTCTGGCCTGTAAATATTGCAAAATATTGGTTCACAGCTTTTGACAGAACTGACATTATGGCGCAAACATTCGCTGACAATATGTTTGATCAGAAAACACGCTGGAATGATATTTTTAATAACGATTTAAAAATAAAAGATATCCAAGAAGGAAAACCGAATATTATAATAAATGCAACAGACGGGACAAAAAAATACGACAAGTTTTCAGGCCATTACGACATTCCATATTCATTTACATTCACCGAAGAGGATTTTAAAAAATTTGCAAATTCAGATATAGGGGATTACGACGTGTCGAGAGCGGTTATGGCAAGTGCCTCTTTCCCAGCTGTTTTTAACAGCATGACACTGAGAAATTTCAATAAAAATTCTAAAGATAGATACATTCATATTTTTGACGGAGGCAATATCGACAATCTTGGCTTGGGCAGCGTTGAACGGGTGATAACTGAAAACATTGCAAAGTCAGATGCAAATAATTACGATAAAATAATAGTGATGCTGATTGATTCGCATACAGATAACACTGGAATCAGCTCAGATAAATATGACGGCAGGGATATGTTCAGCTATATAGCTGATTTGAATTTTCTTGACAGTTTTGATTCCCTGCTTGCTGCAAATCGTCTGCGCATCATTAAACATTTCAACGATTACTTGGCAGTATTTAAAAATAATAATAACTATAAATACATTTTTTACCATTTATCTTTTGATAAAATCAAAGATAACAGCTTGAAAAGTAAGCTAAATTCTATTTCTACTGATTTCTCTATCAGTTCAGCATCTATGCAAGCTATAGATAACGCTGTGAAGCAGTTAATAAATCCTGAGAATGACTGTTTGATGAAAATCAAAAAAATGATATCGGATCCAAACGCGGATGTCAGCAGCGGACAATGCGATTGATGCTGTTGCAACAAAGAAAAATATTCTTGTTTTTTGTCATTTTTATTGCGGTCGGCTGCGCCAAGAAATATGAAACACTTCAGGCGTTATCAGATGAAGCATGGCTGGAGAGCAGTCAGCTGCCGCTTCCCCAAGAAAAATCTTTCCTGTCAGATGGATGTTCCGTTTGGATTGATTCCAACTGGCTGGAATGCTGTGTGAAACATGACCTGCTTTATATGCGCGGCGGAACAGCTTTTGAGCGGAAGCTGGCTGATGTTGAGTTAAGCGAATGTGTCGCGCAAAAAAGCAGCCGGCTGATGGGAACGCTGATGTATTACGGCGTGCGGGCTGGCGGTGTCTGGTGGCTGCCGACTCCTTTCAGATGGGGATTCGGCTGGGATTATCCGCAACATGCTCCGCCAAGGACATGGTTTGAATACGACTGAACAAGTGCCCCTGCGGCAAATCGGATTTTTTTTTGTCGCGCTGCTTGCTCTGCTCTGCGGCCTGCCGCTCCATGCCGCCGAACCCGCTCTGCTGCTGCAACCCGAAGCTCTGGCCGCAGTGTATTCCGGTCAGGAGACCATGCGCTTTTCTATTTCTTGGTCAGGCGGGATCAAGATCGGCGATCTCCGCCTGAGCCTTGCTCCGGCGGCTTCCGGCGGCGGCCAGGTGATCACCGCGCGGGTGACGGATTACGGCATTTTCCGGGCCGTGTATCCGGTGGACGACACCTTTGCCACCCTGATCAGCGGCCCGCTGAAGCTGCCCCGCCGGTACGACGTGCTGCAAATCGAGCGCGGCAAAACGGTGCGGCGGCTGACGCGCTATGACCAGCGGACATTCACCGCCAGCTACCGCAAGCAGGAGCAGGCGACGGAAACTTTCGCTCTTGCCGGGCCGGTCTACAACGAGTTCTCCGCTTTTTTCATCACCCGCGCGCTGCGGCTCGATCAGGCCGGACAGCAGCAGCGTGTTCCTGTTTTCGCCGATAAAAAACGCCATCTGGTGCCGATCAAAGTGCTGGGGCGGGAACGCCGGAACAGCCTCTTCGGCACGGTGCCGACGCTGAAGGTGCAGCCGAAGATGGCCTTCAAGGGCCTTTATGACAAAGACGGCGACACCGTGTTCTGGCTGACCGACGATGCCTGCCGGATTCCGGTGGAGATCAGGTCGAAAATCTTGATTGGATCTTTGGTCGCCGAGCTGGTCGAATACAGCAGCCCCGCCTGCCCGCAGCGGCTCAACTCAGCTTCGCCGCCAGGACGATGAACAGCAGCAAGGCGATGCTGGCCGAAAACTCAGTGCCGACGTGCTGCCAGGAGATGGCCTCCAGCGAGGCGAAGATGCTGTATAAACAGATGGCTTTGGCCTTTTCTTTCCGCCACGACCAGAGGGCCGTGCCGATGGCGGCGGCAGCGGCCAGCAGCATCGCCAGCCTGCAGAGCCGCAGCCTGCTGCGCAGACAGCCAAGCTCCGCCGCGCATTTTTCCGCCACGCTCAGGCAGCCGCAGTTCTGCCCTTCTCCGCATTGCAGCGTGAACGAATAGGCGGCGTTCCTGTCCTCTTGGCATTGATGTTCAAGGACGCTGATTTTTCTCAAAAACAGGCTGGCAGGAAAGACTGTCAGCAGCAGCGTGATAAAGGACAGCGCCAAGGCTGTCATCCCAATCCGGCATCTTGTGTTCTGCATGATCATTTCTCCTTTTTGAAATGATCAAAGCCTTGAAAAGAGATGTTCTCCTCAATCCTGCCGCCGCTGCGGACCAGCCTCAGGCCTTGCCCGGCGATGATTCTGCCTGCGGGATATATCGTCCAACCCTGCCCTGCCGCCGCCTGCCGCAGCTTCCCGCTGTCCGCCTCGGCAGCGGTGAAGAGCAGCTCGTAGTCCTCGCCGCCGGAGATCATCCAGCGCAGCGCGTCTTCCCTGAGCAATGCCGCCGCTTCAGCCAGCTCGCCGCCGCCGGGCAGCAGCTCGGCCTCAATCACCGCGCCGACTTTGCTCGCTTTGCAGATTTGGGCCAGATCCGTGGCCAAGCCGTCGGACATGTCCATCATCGCGTGCACCAAGCCGGTTCCAGCAAGAAACTGCCCCAGCTCCACACGCGGCTGCGGATCGAGATGAGCACGGATGAGCTGCCGCCATTCCCCGCCTGCCAGTGTTTTTCCCGCCCGCAGCAAAGCAAGTCCGGCGGCTGACCAGCCCAGCGGCCCGGAGACAAAAACTGTGTCGCCGGGCTGCGCGGTGTCGCGGCGCAGCGCCTGCTCTTTGCGCATCTCGCCGATCAGCGTCAAGGTGAGCGCAACCCGCTCCGGGCTGCGCACGGTGTCGCCGCCGATGAGCAGGCAGCCCTGCTCCTGGCAGGCGGAGGTGATGCCCTGCATGAGCCGTTTGGCCCAAGCCGGATCAAAGCCCGCAGGCAGGCCGAGGGAAAGCAGGACGAAAAGCGGCCTGCCGCCCATGGCCGCGATGTCGCTGACATTCACCGCCACGGCCTTGCGGCCCAGCAGTTCCGGCGGATGCCAGCCGCAGCGAAAATGGACGGACTCAATCAAGGTGTCCATGGTCAGCAGCCAGACCATGCCGCCGCCCTTCTCCACCACGGCGCAGTCGTCGCCTATGCCTATGAGCAGGCCGTCCGCGCCGCTGCCTGCCAGCTGGCGGATCTGCGCAATCAGTTCAAGCTCGTTCATCGCGGTCTAAAAACTGGTCAGGATAATTGGCGGCCAAATACTGGGAAAGCAGGGAGGCGGTTTCCGCGCTGTCCTTGCAGTGGAGGACGCGGGCGGCGAGTTCGGTCAGGCGGGCGAAGGTGGAATGGCGGAGCAGGCGTTTGACGTGGGGGATGGCCGAGGGCCGCATGGACAGCTCATCTAGGCCGAGGCCGAGCAGCACGGGCGCGGTGAAGACATCGCCCGCCATCTCGCCGCAGAGGGAGACCTCGATGCCTTGGCGGTGGCCCGCGTCAATGGTCTGGCTGATCATCCGCAGCACCGCCGGATGGAGGGGGTCGTACATCTGGGCCACGTACTCGTTGCCCCGGTCTATGGCCAGCGAATACTGAATCAGGTCGTTGGTGCCGATGCTGAAGAAGTCGGATTCCGCCGCGAGGCTGTCAGCCATCACCACCGCGCTCGGCACCTCGATCATGATGCCGACCTCAGTGTCTGGGTTGTAAGGCACGCCCTCTGCCGCCAGCCGCTCCATCACCTCGCTGATCACTGCCCGCGCCTCGCGCAGCTCGCTGAGGGAGCTGATCAGCGGCAGGAGGATGCGCAGCCTGCCGTGGCAGGCCGCCCGCAGCAGGGCGCGGAGCTGGGTTTCAAAGAGGCTTTTCTCGCGCAGGGAGAAACGGATCGAGCGCAGGCCGAGGGCCGGGTTGCGCTCGCGGCTGAGGCGCAGCTCCGGCAGATGCGAAGAGAGCTTGTCGCCGCCGATGTCCAAGGTTCGGATGGTCACGGGCTGCGGATTGAGCGCGGCGGCCATGTCCCGGTAAACGGCGAAGAGGCTTTCCTCATCCGGCAGATGCTTGCTCTGGAGATAGCCGAACTCGGAGCGGAAAAGCCCTATCCCGGCGGCCCCGTAGTAAATCACCGACTCCAGCTCGTCCGGGATTTCAATGTTCGCCGAGAGCCGCACCCGCAGGCCGTCCACGGTCTCCGAGGCCAAGCGGATGTACCAGCTCATCTCGTCGGAGAAGGTCTTGTGCTGGCGGTCGTATTCAAGATACAGCCGCTGCTGGTCAAGGGTCGGATGGAGGCAGACCCGGCCTTCGTAGCCGTCAAGAATGATAGTGTCGCCGCTGCGGCAGCGGCTGGTCAGGCCGCGCACGCCCAGCACCGCAGGCAGGCCGAGCGAGCGGGCGACAATGGCGGTGTGCGAGGTGGAGCCGCCTTTCTCGGTGAGGAAGCCGAGCACCTTGTCGGTGTGCATCCGTATTGTGTCTTCCGGCGAGAAGTCCTCGCCCGCCACGATCACCGGCTCGGCGAAGCCCGCCGGAAAGCTGCGGCCTTGACCGGTGAGCTGCTCGGCGATCAGACGGGCCACATATTCGACATCGGCGAAGCGGCTGCGGATGTAGTCGTCGGCGATATGGTCAAACTTCCGTTTGATCAGGCCGAGAGAGAGGTCGAGCGCCCATTCGGCGTTGACCTGCCGCTGGCGGATGAGGCTCAGGGTCTGCTCGACAATCATCCGGTCGCGCACCATGCGTATGTGCGAGTCAACTATGGCCACAGTATCGGCCAGATCGCCCTCGAACTGCTGGCGCAGCCGGATCAGCTCCTGCTCGGCCCGGCCAACGGCGGCGGAGAAGCGGTCCGCCTCTTTTTCCGCCGCGCCCGGCTCCAGCAGGTAGCGGATGAAGCCGTCCTCTTGCTGCGGGCTGAAGACCACCAGCTTGCCGACCACAATGCCGGGCGAGCCGCTGATGCCGTGCAGGGTCTCCGGCTCGCCTAGCTCAGGCCGCTCCGCCGCGCCGTCCATGTCAGCCTTCCTCGCTGGCCGAAAGCAGCCGGTCAATGGCCTGCGCCGCCAGTGCCGCCTGCGGGCCTTCCGCTGTGCAGCGGGCCACGCTGCCCTCGGTGAGGGCCAGGCTGAGCAGCTCCAAAACCGAGGCGCAGTCCGCTGTCTCACCCTGCTCGCTGCTGATCCGCACCGCCGCGTCATGGGCGGCGGCGATTTCGCTCAGCTTGGCGGCAACCCGGCAGTGCACGCCTTTCGGGAGGGCTATCCGGCTCTCCCAGTCCACCCGGCTCATTTGACTAAACGCAGTCCGCCCTTAGCCTTCGGCTCCGGCGGCGGTGCGGCGGGCTTCGGCTTGTCGATCCGCAGGGCCTTGATGAAGCGGCCCTTGCCGCCCATGGTGAAGCTCTCCTGGCCGGTGAACTGCGGCGCGCGCAGCGTCCAGACCACCGGCTGCGGCGGCACGGTCAGCAGGTGCAGGGAGAGATGCCACCACTCGTCGCGGCGGGATTCGTCGCGCTCAATCTCCGTCACCATGGCGTAGAAGAGCGCGGGCTGCTTCTCCTCTTCCGCAAGGACAAGGACGATGTCGCCACGTTCAGTGGTCTCTTTGAAGGGAATGAGCTTCTTCAGCTCAGAAATAGCTTGCTCAATCATGGCTCAGACGAATTTTTGCTGAATAGCTTGAAGGGTGTCGGTGATCTGAAAAAAAGTCTCCACCAGCTCCGGGTCAAAATCCTTCCCGGACTTGGCCCGGATCTCGTCATGAATCGCCGCAGCCGCCCAAGCCCGCTTGTAGCAGCGCTGGGAGGAGAGCGCGTCAAAAACATCAGCCAGGGCGGTGATGCGGGCGGCCAGCGGAATCGCCTCTCCAGCCAGCCGGTCAGGATAGCCGGAGCCGTTCCAGCGCTCGTGGTGATGGCGCATGATGTCATGCGTGACCTGATCCAGCTCTGAGGAGATGCTGGTGAAAAGCCTGGCCCCATAAACAGTGTGCTGCTTGACCAGCGCGAACTCCTCGTCATTGAGCGGCCCCGGCTTTTTCAGCACTGCGTCCGGGATGCCCACCTTGCCTGCGTCGTGCAGCATCGAGGCTTGGCTGATGATGTCGCGGAAGCGGCGGATCTCCCAGCGGGGCAGCTGCCGTTTCTCGGCCCAGCGCTGGTAAATTTCCGCGCTGATGGCACTGACCCGCTGGACATGGGCGCCGGTCTCTTCAGGGTCATGCAGCTCAGCCATTTTGGCCATGCGCAGAATCAGCTCGCGGTTGAGGATGCCGCGCTCGATGATCGCCGCCGCGTTGTTGGTGAAAATCGGCACCAAGGTCCTGCACTGCTCGGAAAAGGCCACTGTCCGGCCATGCCGGTCTTTGGCGTTGATCAGCTGCATCACCCCAACCAGACTGTGATTGCGGGCGATCAGCGGCACCGCGAGAATGGAGACTGTGCGGTAGCCGTTCTTCTCGTCAATCGAGGGATTGAAGCGGCACGGCAGCTTCTCGTCAATGGCGTATGCGTCGTCAATCGAGACCATTTCTTTCGTCAGGGCGGCGTAGCCGACAATCGAGCTGTCGTTCACCGGCAGGCTTTCGTCGCTGTACTGAAAGACTCCGGCGCCCTTGGCCCCGAAGATGGTGTCGTTCTGCACGTGGCGAAATTCCAACCGACCGTTCCGCATTAAAAAAATGGAGCCTGCGTCCGCCCTTGCCAGAGCGCGGGCCTCGCAGAGCGTGCTGCTCAAAATCATGTCCACATCTTGGAGCTGATTCAGCTCGCCGATGATGTTGATGATCGAGACAACTGTCTCTCGTTTCAAGTGATGGGAAAACATAAGCTGCGGGATGGTGTTCCGGGCGACGGCCTGCTGACAAAAAAATCAATATATTACCTGCGGGCTGCCGGAATTGCCAGCACTATTCTTGCAGAAAGTGCACCTAAATGTACATATTAAACCGTGCTGTTACACCGGAGAGCGAATGCGAGGGCGCTGCCTTTTCCAGAAACGGAGCCTTGGCGGGCCGCCTCGCCGCCGCTCTGTGACTCACGTTCCGTGCCGCCGCGTCCAGGCTGAGACAAAAGGCGTTGCAAGACCTTTTGCATATATTGTCAAGCAATTATGGCTTGCGCAAGAGTTCTGGTTTCGGGAAAACCGCCAGCGCGGCTTCAAAATCAAATTGCTCCACCGGGCCTTGCAGGGCGGCCAGCCGCTGCCGCAGCTCCGGTTCATGCCGGGTCATGCGCAGCAGCTCGTGCAGGGTCTCAGCACTTCCTGCGTCATAGTCGCGCAGCCGCTGCTCCAGCAGGCGAAGCGCATCCTGTATCTGCGCCGGGCTGGCCTTGGCCGCCGTTTTTTTCGCCTGCTCCTCCGGCGGCGGCAGATTGCGCAGCAGAAGCATGACCACCTTATCCAGCTGCTTTTCCGTCTCGCCCAGCAGCAGCTCCAACGGCAGGCTTCGGCGTATGGCTTCCTCCAGCTGCCGGGCGGTTTCCTGCAAAGCCTCCGCGCCGACAGCCCCTGCCATCCCTTTCAGGCTGTGGGCAAGCCGCTCCGCCTCTTTCCGCCCGCCGGAAGTCAACAGCCTGCGGACATCCCGCGCTGTCTCCCGTTGGTCTTTGGCAAAGCTGCGCAGCACGTTGAGATAAACCCGCTGATTGCCGCCCAGACGCTCCAGCGCGGCCCGGCTGTTGATGCCGCAGAGGCGCGGCAGCCTGACCGCCGGGGCAGTCTCGCGCGGCCTGCGGGGAATAATAATCTGCCGCCGACCTGGCTTGATCCAGCGGCAGAGGGCGGCCAGCAGCTGCCTGCGGTCAACCGGCTTGGGAATATGATCGTTCATGCCGACAGCCCGGCACTGCTCGCGGTCGTGGCGCATGGCGTTGGCGCTCATCGCCACCACCGGCAGGCTGTCGTAATCCCGCTGGCTGCGGATCGCCGCTGTGGCCTGATAACCGTCCAGCACCGGCATCTGCAAGTCCATCAGAACGAGGTCATATTTGCCCGGCTGGAGCAGATCAAGCGCTTCCTGGCCGTTCTCAGCCAGATCAACAATAAAGCACTCTTGCGAGAGCAGCTCCACCGCCACCTGCTGGTTGATCTTGTTGTCCTCCACCAGCAGGATCCGCGCCCCGCGTATGCTGTCTAACACGGCGGGATCCGGGCCGCCCTGCTCGGCCTGCTCCCGGTAGGCGGCCAGCTCCTCCGCCGAGGAGAGCGGCAGCGGCAAGGTGAAGATGAAGGAGCTGCCCTCGCCCGGCGCGCTGATCAGCCGGATGCTGCCGTCCATCATCTCCACCAGCTGGCGGGTGATAGCCAGCCCAAGACCAGTGCCGCCGTAGAGCCGGGTGGTGCTGCTGTCTGACTGGACAAAGGGCTTGAACAGCTCCTCCTGCTGCTCCTGGCTGATGCCGATGCCGGTGTCGTGGACGGTGAAAGCCACTGGCGAGCAGCCGGGCTGGGCGTGCAGGCCGGGACGGACTTCAATGCTGATCTCGCCCTCTTTGGTGAACTTGAAGGCGTTGCCGACCAGATTGAGCAGAATTTGCTTTATCCGCAGCGGATCGCCGAGCAGATGCCGGGGAATCTCTGGGTCAATCTCGACGCGCAGGGGAATGTCTTTCTGCTGGCTGTGAATGGCCATCAGCGAGCTGATCTGGCCGAGCAGCTCATGCAGATCAAAGGGGATGGACTCCAGCTCCAGCCGGTGGGCCTCGATCTTCGAGAGGTCGAGGATGTCGTTGAGCAGGCCGAGGAGCGATTGGGCAGACTGATTGACTTTTTCCAGATAATCGGTCTGCTGAGGATTCAGCTCAGTGCGGAGAGCCAGCTCGGTCAGGCCGATGATGCCGTTCATCGGCGTGCGGATCTCATGGCTCATGTTAGCGAGAAAATCGCTCTTGGCCTGATTGGCCTTCTCAGCCTGCGTCCGCGCCTCGGCCAAGTTGCGCTCGGCGGCCCGCTGCTCGGTGATGTCCTCGCTGATGCCAAGCAGCCAGGCCGGGCGGCCCTGTTCGTCAAGAATCGGGGCCTTGCTGGTGCGGAGCAGGCGGCGGCCCTGCGCCGTGCTGATCTCCTCCTCGGAGATGTCCACGGCGCGGCCGCTGGCCAAGAGGCGGCGGTCAGCAGCCATGCGGGCCTCCGCCTCAGCGGGCGGACACAGCTCCGCGTCCGATCTGCCGAGGAAGTCGGCGGCGGGCCTGCCGGTCAGCAGTTCGCCGGCCCGGTTGAGGCGGACATAGCGCAGCTCCTTCGCGTCCTTGACAAAGAGCATGGAAGGGATGGTCTCAATCACCGAGTCGAGGAAGCGGTGCTGGGCTTGCAGCTCCAGCTCGGCCTTCTTGCGCTGGGTAATGTCCTGCACCAAGCCGAGCATGTTCAGCGGCTCGCCGTACTCGTCGCGCACCACGTCGCCCTGCTCGTGCAGCCAGCGGACGCTGCCGTCCGGCCAGACCACGCGGTATTCGATGTCATACTCCGCCCGCCGCTCCAGACAGGCTTGCGCCGCCGCCTCGACCCGCTCGCGGTCGTCAGGATGCACACTGCTGAGGAACGCGCTCCGGCTGCTTTTCGCCGCGCTTGGCGGTTGACCGAAGAGAGCCGGGCAATTGCCGCTCCAGTGCAGCTCGCCGCTCTCGATCTGCCAGTCCCAGCTGCCCGCGTTGGCAAATTCCTGGCTGCGGCGGAGCCGCTCCTCGCTGCGCTGGAGGGCCAGCTCCGCCTCCCGGCGGCGGGTGACATCCTGGCCCATGAGCATGAAGCCCACGGTCTCGCCGCCCGTGTCGTGAATGGCCGAGACCCGCATCTCGAAATGCTTGACCCGCCCCTGCTCCTGCCGCTGAATGCTGTACTGGTAGAAGCCCTTCTCGCGGACGATGCGCACCGCGTTGTCGAGCCGTTCTGGCGGGATCTGATGGAGGACGTGAAACTCATGCACTGTCCTGCCGATCACCTCTTCCGTCTTGTAGCCGTAGATGCGGCCCGCTGTCGGGTTGAAGTAGAGGACGCGCAGCTTGAGGTCTGTGGCCGCGATGCCGGTGTCCGGGGCCGACTCCAGCAGGGCGTGCAGGATGGCCTGATCGCTGAGGGCCTTACGGGTCTCGCGCAGCTGCCGCTCCTGCTCGTGGATGATCTCCCGCAGCAACCGCGAGTATTTGCTTTGCAAACCCTTGAGCAGGTCGGTTTCCGTGAGGATGCCGACGAGCAGCCCTGCATCGTTGACGATGACTAAGCGGCGGATTTTTTGCAGGCGGAGGATGTTGACCACGTCCGGCAGCGAGGTCTGCTCGGAGACGGCGCAGACCGGCTGGCTCATCACCGCCTCCAGGCGGGTGTGGTAGAAGTCCAGCCGCTGGAGGCTGAGGCGGATCACGTCGCGCTCGGTGAGAATTCCTGCGGGCCGCCCCTGCTCGGCCACCGGCACGCAGCTGATGCAGTGGCGGTGCATCAGCTCCAGCGCGGCATGAACCGAGTCCTGCGGGCTGAGGGTGATCAGCTCGCGCGAGACCAGCTCCTTGACCGTGCTCAGATCAACGAAATACTCCAGCCCCAAGGAATGGAGAAAATTGCTTTCCGTGACCATGCCCAAGGCGCGGCCGGCCTGATCCACCACAACTAAATGCCGCGCCCGCGAGACCACCATGAGCTGGAAGGCCTCGCGGTAGTCCATCTCCGGCGGCGCGGTGAGCAGCGGGCTGCCAGTCATCAGGATCTGACCCGTCAGCTCGGCATGGAGGCGGTCCTGGGCCGCGCTGCGGGTGATGTCGCGCTCCGTCACCAGCCCTGCCGGGCGGCCTGTCTCGTCGGCCAGCACCACGGCGGAGACCCGCCGCTGCGCCATCAGCTCCAGCAGGACAGGCAGCGGGGTCTCCGGCTTGGCGGTGATCACCGGAGCGGTCATCAGCTGTGCAAGGTTCATGATCGGCAAAGTATAATCCAACCGCCGCGCTGCGGCAAGCAAAGCCTGTCCGCCGCCGGAGCCGGAGCGGAAGAAGAAGGAGATTTTGCGGAAAACGGAGGCTGGGCTGTCACCGCCCCCGGATGCGCCGCAGCTCGCCTGTCAGCCAATCGGCGCAGCGGATGACCGGGCCGCCTTGACACTGCACGGTGTAGGGCGCACCGCTGAGACTGCTCTGGCTTGCCGCAGCTCGGATGAAATCTTCAGCGGAATGAACCAGCCCCTTGCCCAGCGCGGCCTCATATTTTCTGCGGATATGCGCCGCCGCCTCGCTTGAGCTGTGCCACGCGCCGTTGCGGTTGAACTGGCAGGATGAGGTCTCAACAAAACTGATCAGCCGGGAGATCTCCGGGGAAAGCTGCTGGGCAGGGGCGGAGAGCGGCAGAAGCAGCGAAAGGACGGTCAGCAGTATCTTCATGGCTTGAAAAAATTCGCAAGGTTCATGGTCGGCAAAGTATAATCGAACCGCCGCGCTGCGGCAAGCGGCGCATGGCCGGAAGGGCGCAGGGGCTGCCGCATTTCCCCTTGACTTGTTCCGCAAACCTTTCTACAACTCCGGCGGCACTATTCTACATTCTTTCTCTGCGAGGTGAAACTTCCTTATGATCACTCTGCTTGATTATGGCGCGGGCAATGTGCGCTCGGTGATAAACGCGCTGGAGCGGCTGGGCGGAAGCGTGACGCAGGTCAGCTCGCCAGCCGACATTGACCGGGCCGAACGGCTGGTTTTTCCTGGTGTGGGCAACTTCGGGGCCATGATGCGCAGCCTGAGGGCGCAGGGGCTGGTGGAGCCGCTACTGCGGCATTTGCGCAGCGGCAAGCCCTTCTTCGGCATCTGCATCGCCTTGCAGGCTCTCTTCGAGTCGAGCGAGGAGGCACCGGAAGAAGCGGGGCTCGGCTTTCTGCCGGGCCGGGTGCGCCGCTTCCGTACTGAGCTGCCAGTGCCGCACATCGGCTGGAACGGCATCCGTGCCGCGCAGCCCTCGCGCCTCTTCCACGGCCTGAGTGGGCAGGAAAAGTTCTACTTTGTTCATTCCTACCACGTCGAGCCGGAGAGCAGTGCCGACGCGCTGACCTACACCGATTACGGCTGCGAGTTTGTCAGCGCGATTCAGCGTGGCAACGTCATCGCCACGCAGTTTCACCCAGAGAAGAGCGGCAAGGCGGGGCTGAAGCTGCTGGAGAATTTCCTCAGCAGCACGCAGGAGGCGGTGGAGCTGCGCACCTGTCCGCAGCCGACCAAGCTGGCCGCCCGGATCATCGCCTGCCTTGATGTGCGCTCCAACGAGCAGGGCGATCTGGTTGTGACCAAGGGCGACCAGTACGACGTGCGAGAGCAGGGCCAAGTGCGCAATCTCGGCAAGCCGGTCGCGCTGGCGCAGGACTACTACGAGCAGGGCGCGGACGAGATCACCTTCCTCAACATCACCGCCTTCCGGGCTTTTCCTCTGGAAGACATGCCGATGCTGGATGTGCTGCGCGAGACCTCGAAGCAGGTCTTCGTGCCCCTGACCATCGGCGGCGGCATCCGCGATTTCACCGATCAGAACGGGAAGTTCCACTCCGCGCTGGACGTGGCTTCAGAGTATTTCCGCTCCGGTGCGGACAAGGTTTCCATCGGCTCGGACGCAGTGCTGATCGTTGAGCAGGTCCTGGCGGCGGGCAAGAGCAACGGCCTCAGCTCCATTGAGCAGATTGCGCGGGTCTATGGCAGCCAAGCCGTAGTGATTTCCGTCGATCCGCGCCGGGTGTACGTGCGCAGCCCGGAGGAGACGAAGCATCCGGTGATCGAGACTGCCTTCCCCGGCCCGAATGGCGAGTGCTTCTGCTGGTATCAGTGCACAGTCAGGGGCGGGCGCGAGGGGCGCGATTTAGACGCGGTGACGCTGGCCAAGGTCTGCGAGCAGCTTGGCGCGGGGGAAATCCTGCTCAACTGCATTGACCGCGACGGCACCAATACGGGCTTTGATCTGGAGCTGGTGCGGGCAGTAAAGGCGGCGGTGCGCATTCCGGTCATTGCCTCCAGCGGCGCAGGCTGCGCCCGGCATTTTTTGGAGGTCTTCCAGCAGACCGGCGCGGACGCGGCCCTTGCCGCTGGCATCTTCCATCGCAAGGAAGTGCCAGTCAGCGCGGTCAAGGACTGCTTGCGCGGGAAGATCGAGGTTCGGGAAAGCTGACTGGCTCAGGCTCCGCCGCCGGGCTGTTCTCATGCTCGTTTTCGTCGCTGAAGATGGTGCAGCGGTTCTTGCCGAGGTCTTTGCTCTGATAGAGGGCGCGGTCAGCTTTCTTCATGATCTCGGTGAGATCGTCGCCATGCCCCGGAAAGCAGGCGATGCCGCAGCTCACCGTGATCCGCACCGAGTGCCCCTCGTAAACCAAGGGCGCGTCCTCGATCCGGCGGCGGAGACGCTCCGCCACTCGCCAAGCGTCCTGGCAGGAGGTTTCCGGCAGGAAGGCGACAAACTCGTCGCCGCCGAAGCGGGCCAACATGTCCTCCTCGCGCAGCTCTGAACGCATGGTCTCGGAGATGAAGACGATCAGCATCGTGCCCGCGTGGTGGCCGAACATGTCGTTGACCGCCTTGAGGCTGTCCGCGTCGATCATCAGGACGGAAAATTTGCCCGCTCTGGTAAAGGTGCGCTGGTACTCGCGCTGCATGAAAATCAGCAGCATTTTCATGTTCCAAAGGCCGGTGAGCTGGTCGGTGCGAGAGAGCTGGCGGATTTTTTCCTTCGTCACTTCCGATTCCTCCGCCGCCAGCGAGACCGCCCAGGCCAGCAGCCAGATCAGGGAAAGCCGGATCAGCGGCCCGGAAAGATATTCCGCGTCCACCTTGAGGGCGGCGAGGCTGCCGGAAAAGGCGTTGCGGTCAGCGGCGGCCAGCAGCAGCATGCAGACTGTGACCACGCCCGCCTGCTGATAGGCGGTCTTGGGGCCGAGCATGATCCCGGTCAGCATGATGCAGAGGAAAAAAAGAGACTGAAAGGGGCTGGAGAGAAAGCCGGTCTGCCAGATCAGGACAGCGGTGAAAAGCAGCATGGCCCAGGTGTTCAGGGCGAGATGCCACGGCTCGCGGTGATGCTCCTGCCAGACAAAGCGGGCGGCGAGCGCGAAGAGGCCGAAGACGGCCATCGCGCTGTTCAGCAGCCATGGCTGAAGCACCTGCGCGCAGGGCAGCCGGGTGCTGAGGAAGGTCAGCGCGAGCAGGAGGAGCTGGATGCGCGACAGCATCTTTTGATGCGCGCCCCGCTCCTCGCGGTCAATCTCCTTGTGCTCGTCAATGGGTATCTGGCCAACTCGCTGCCCGCTCAGAAGGGAGTAGATAGGCGAGCTTTTTTCATAAGAAGAGATACGTTCCGCACCTGCTTTGACAAACAGGTCTTTCCCGGACAGTGCGGATTTTTCTTCGTCGGGCCTTGCTTCAGTCATGCCGTGTCTGTCCTGCCTCTGTGAGCGTCTGTCAGCGGAGGCTGATCCGCCGCCTGGCCTCTCAAGCGAGCGGTCTGCGCGCGGAACAAGACAGAATTCCGGCGGACAGCTCCTGACCGCATCTTTGTTTCGGGATGAGAAAAGTGAAAAATATCATGTCTGTTCCTGAAAAACAAGCTGAATTGTCAGCAAGGGCGCAGAAGGGCGGGAACAGTCTGCTTTTTTAGCAGACCGGGCCGGAGAGAAAAGCCTTGTCAATCCTGCTGGCAATATCTATCATTATCGTCAGACTGAAATTCTCACGCAGCTCAAGAACGTTCACGCAGGAGAGAGCATGTTCCTTCATTGTCTGTTCAGGAGAAAAAATACGGCGCAGGCCGGGGCGCGGCCCTTGTCCGAGTGCTGCGGCTGCAGCCGGGTCAAAGTCTGCCGGATCAGCGGCGACCGCAGCGTCTGCGGCAGAATGGCCAGCCTCGGCGTGCTGCCGGGCGCGGTGCTGGAGCCGCTTTGTCCGGGCCGAGGCCGCAGGCGGCGGTGCATGGTCAAAGTCAACGGCGGCACACTCAGCTTCGATGAGCTGACCGCAGCCAGCATTCTCGTCGAGCCGGCCTGACCCGCAGCATTTCTTTTTTTCTTCCAAAACCTTCCAGCCTCTTCCGCCGCCGCGTCCGTCATCGCGCTGAAAAAAGCTCTTGACGCTTTTCGTTGCGGCGCATATTTTTAGCTGCGCCTAACTTAATCAGTTCAGCCAAACACGCAGCGATGAAAGAAGACGGCCTGACTGCCAGCCAAGAAGATTATCTGGAGGCGATTTATCATATTTCCGCCGACAAAGCGGCGGCGCGGGCCAAGGACATCGCCGGCCATCTTGGCGTGCGGGCTTCCTCAGTCACCGGCGCGCTGCGGCTGCTCGGCAAGATGGGCTTGGTCAATTACGCGCCTTATGATCTGATCACCCTGACGGAGAAAGGCAGCGCGGCGGCGGCGGAAATTGTCCGGCGGCACAGCGCCTTGGAAAATTTTTTGATCAACGTGCTCGGCGTTGCGCAAAAAGAGGCGGACGAGGCCGCCTGCCGGATGGAGCATTCGATTTCCAAAGACATTGTCAGGCGTTTGGTCAAATATGCGGAACACGTGGAGAAATGCCCGAAGGGCGGAGTTGTCTGGGAGGCGGAGGGGGACGGCTGTCAGTGCCGCCGCGCCTGCGCCGAAGAGGACTGCGGCAGGGCAGTCGGCGCGCAGAAAACTTGAACTGGAGAGAATGTGATGGAGAATGTGCTGGTGATCCTGATTCTTCTTGTGGTCTGCTGCTTGATCGGCATCAGGCTGTTCAAATTCTTCCGCTCAGGGGGCTGCGGCGGCTGTTCCGGCTGCGCCAGCGGCAGCTGCGCCGCAGACAAAGCGGAGGAGAAAAAGAAGTGAAAGTGCCGTTCCTCCATGTCGCCTTGGCCGGCAATCCCAACGCCGGCAAGACCACGCTGTTCAACCATCTCACCGGCTCGCGGCAGCATGTCGGCAATTATCCCGGCGTGACGGTGGAGAAAAAGGAAGGTTTGCTCACGCACCGCGAAAGCCAGATGCGGGTGGTGGATCTGCCCGGCACCTACTCGCTCACCGCCTATTCGGTTGAAGAGCTGGTGGCCCGCGATTATTTAGTCAACGAGCGGCCCGATGTGGTGGTCAACATTGTGGACGCGGTCAATCTGGAGCGCAATCTCTATCTGACCTGCCAATTTTTAGAGCTGGGCGTGCCGTTAGTCATCGCCCTGAACATGGTGGACGCGGCGGAAAAGCGGGGCATCAGCATTGACACCGCCGAACTGAGCCGACTGCTCGGCGCGCCGGTGCTGCCGATAGTCGCCCGCAGCGGCCAAGGCGTGCAGGAGTTGCTGAATGCGGTCGTTGCGGTCAGCCAGCAGCAGGAGCATCCGCCGACCCTGCTCCGTTACGGCTCGGACATAGACCAAGCCCTGCGCGATTTTGTCCCGCTGATTGAGGAAAACAGCCTGCTGGCCGACCTCTACCCGCCCCGCTGGACCGCCCTGAAAATCCTTGAGAACGACGAGCAGATCATCAGCCGGGTGCTGCGGGCCGACGCGGTGCTGGGCCGCCAGCTGGTCAGCCGCAGCGAGAGCCTGAACAAGCACTTGCGCAACACCCTTGATGCATACCCAGAAGCGGTGATCGCCGACCACCGCTACGGCTTCATCAAGGCCCTGCTCCGCCAAGGCGTGGTGACGCGCACGTTTGACGAAGACCGGCTTTATGCCTCGGACAAAATTGATAAAATCGTCACCCACAGGCTGCTGGGGCCGCTGCTGATGGCCGCCATCCTCTTCGGCCTCTACAGCTTCACCTTCGGCCTGTCCGGCTTCTTCGTCGAATGCTTGGAGGGCGTTTTTGAAGCCCTCGGCGCGCTGGCGGACTCTGCCCTGCCGGACGGCCCGCTGAAATCCATGCTCATCGCTGGAGTGATTGACGGCGCGGGCGGGGTGCTGGGTTTTGTACCGATCATCATGTTCATGTTCTTCGGCATCGCGATCTTGGAGGACTCCGGCTATTTGGCCCGCGTGGCCTTCATGATGGACCGGATTTTTCACTTCTTCGGCCTGCACGGCTCCTCGGTCATGCCCTTCATCATTTCCGGCGGCATCGCGGGCGGCTGCGCTGTGCCGGGCGTGTTCGCGGCCCGCACCCTGCGCTCGCCTAAAGAACGGATGGCCACACTGCTGACCGTGCCCTTCATGAACTGCGGGGCCAAACTGCCGGTGCTGACGCTGGTCATCGGAGCCTTTTTCGCCGACCATCAGGCTCTCTACATGTTCGCGGCCACGGTGGCGAGCTGGACCATGGCCCTGCTGGCGGCCAAGTTCCTCCGCCTGACCGTGCTGCGCGGCGAATCCACGCCCTTTGTCATGGAGCTGCCGCCCTACCGTTTTCCCACACTGCGCGGCCTGCTCACGCACACTTGGGAGCGGACGTGGCAGTACATGAAAAAGGCGGGCACGATCATCCTCGGCATTTCCATCCTGCTTTGGGCGATGATGACCTATCCGAGCCTGCCAGCGGCGGAGGCGGAGAAATTCGCGGCCCGGCAGGCGGCCTCCAGCTCGGCAGAGTTGACGCAGCAGATTGAGCGCGAGCAGGCCGAGGCCGGACTGCGCCATTCCGTGGCCGGGCGCATCGGCATGACTTTGGAGCCGCTCAGTCAATGGGCCGGTTTTGACTGGCGGGCCAACATCGCCTTGGTCGGCGGCTTCGCGGCCAAGGAGGTCATCCTCTCCACCCTCGGCACCGCCTATTCCCTTGGCGAGACCAGCCCGGAAGAGGCGGCCCCGCTCAAGGAGCGGCTGAAGATCGACCCGCGCTGGACTCCGGCTTCAGCTTTAGCCTTCCTCGCCTTCATCATGTTCTACGCGCCCTGCTTCGTCACCGTCGTGGCCATCGCCAAAGAAAGCGGCTCGTGGAAATGGGCGGCCTTCTCTATCGGCTTCAACACCCTGATCGCCTACAGCTTGGCCGTGCTGATTTTTCAGGGCGGGCTGCTGCTGGCATGAAAAAAGCGGGGGCAGAAACCTCTGCCCCCGTGCGCGGGAATAAAATATAATAAAGGGCGGATCCATATGATGGCTCCGCCCAGTGTCAAGCCGACTGTGTGCTGTTTAGTAGCACTTCTGAAGCAAGTTTATCGCCTCGTTATAGCCGTAGCACAATAAATTGACTGCAAGCATGGTTGCTGAAAAATCTCATCTGTCGAACAGCCAATTTTTCTTCTGAGGGCCTTTGCTTGCGTCCATTTATGCTCTATGGGGTTCAAATCAGGTGCACTTATTACTTGAATCCTTCTTGCCGATGCCGGATATCAGGGGATTGCAAAAATTCACAAAAACAGCAAAACGCCGTTCAAGAAAAAAAGAACTGCCACCTGAGTGAAGAGGAGAAAGCTGAGAACAGAAAACTCTCAAAAAAGCGGATAAAGGTTGAACATATATTCAGAAAATTGAAAATATTCCGCATTCTCCGGGAGAAATACCGCAACGGAAGAAAAAGGTTCAGTCTAAGGTTCAATCTTATCGCTGCCTGCTGCAATCTTGCAGTAAGATCAGTTTAACAGGACTTATGTAAGAGGTCTATAGATAATCAAGAGCTGGAATCACCCGTTCGTGGCCAGTAAACGGAATGATCTTCGGCTGATGCGTGCCGACCGCGACGATGACGTAATCGTACTCGGCCTTGAGCTGCTCCATCTTCTCCTAGGTCATGCTCACGCCGAGATTAACATGAATCACCTCCTGCTTGAGGAAACGCTGCACCTCGATCTCCCAGACCGCCTTGGACAGCCGCTCCCACGGGATGGTCTGGGCCAGCTTGCCGCCGAGCTGATCGCCTTTTTCAAAAATATGGGCCTCAATGCCAGCCAAAGTAGCGCAGCAGCATCTCGCAGGCTTCCTCGTTCCTGCTTTCGCGGATCATCCGCAGCCGGTCTATGGTCGCGATGCAAGGCTATTTGATATTTTTTACTCTATCGTAGCAATAAATGTCTGTTTTGTTGAAATCTTCACCTTTGAACAACAATGGCTGCTCCAAAATCTTTGCCAATGCGTATGCAAAGCAATCGCCAAAATTCAATTGCGCCGGATGCCCTTGTCCTTTTCCATAGGTTCGATAGGCTTGGCGGGCTATTTCCGCTTGTTCAGCGGTTACGTTCATAATTTCTATCGCAGCTTTCTCCAGCAATAAATCAAACGCATGTTTACCGGCTGCACCTCTGCGGTTTTCAATGACAATAGAAGTCTCCACCAAGGATACCGCTGATAATAAACGCAGCCGCGCCTGTGCAATTGCCTCGCTGAACTGCGATGATTCCGGCTCGTCTTCTAAAATCGCAACGAGTGCTGAAGTGTCAATAACCATTATTCTGGCAAACCTTGCTCGTTATAACCAAGGATTTGATCTGGCGTGCGACTATCTAACAACGGCAGTGCCGCGCAATGCCTGCCAATAGCCAGCAGCTCCTCTTTTAAATTCTGACTGCTTGTGCTGACTGCTTTTTTTTGAGCAGAAGAATCCGTTTTATGATGCAGAAACGTCACAAAATGATCCAATTCTAACAGAGCATCAGGGGGCAGACTTTGGATGCCGCAAATAATATTTTTTAGTGAGGCAGCAGGTTGTTGCATTTTTCTACCTTCCATTGAAGTGTATCCAGCTTGATTCTGTCTCCCCATAAAAGGAGCTGATCACATCGGCGGGCGTTTCCGTGAAGTCGCCGCTTATTTTGATCTTGCCTTTGAACCGTCCGGGCCGCCGCTTCCGCTCTTTCTGATGAGGAATCAGCTCAAGATATGACTCGCCGTCTTGGGCGATGACAATCCGCTCGCCAGCCCATGCCCTTTTGCCGAGTGCTGAAAGCTGCGCCGCCGCTTCATGAAGAGGAACTTGCATTTTTTTGCTCCAAACAGTGAATCAATGCAGCGAGAGAGAGCCTAGTTTGGTTCCATGATAAAGGCTGTGGATGCTTTTTGCAACAGCACTGGGAAGACAGGAGCAGAACGGCCCTGAATCCGGCAAGGAATTCAGGCCGTTCACACTGTTACAGCCTGCAAATCAGTTAACTTTCACAGTCACCATGCGAACGTCAATTGCCTCCATTTCCCAAGGCCGCTTAAGATCAAATTGGAGTGTGTATTCTCCTTTCTTAAGTGCTTTGAGTCGAAACAACTGGATGCCTGAACTGCCAGGCCGACCGTCGCTTGCTGCTTCTTCCTCATAACCGCTTCCTAACAGCTGAATGCCGTCAGGATATGGCTCCTTTAATCCCCAGACATATCCAGTTGTTGGAGTCGCCTCAAGGCGGACTGTGAATTCTTCCTGCAAAGCAACCAGTAACATCAGGATCGGTAGCACAAAGTCATCTCCAATGAAGTGCAGATGGTGAGTCAACCCAGTTGATCTGTCATATTAAGCATAACCCAAGTTGTGACCTATAACTCTTGAAAAATCCATGCTTCCCCGCGTATGGTATACTTCTGCTGTCCAGCACGAATATAACCGCACACGGAGGAAGGCATGGAACTCGAAATTACAGCATTTTATTGTTTATGCGATG
>NZ_JBLWEM020000031.1:0-62295 GCF_048287365.2 Candidatus Electronema sp. JC
AGCAAAATTGCCTGAACATCTTCTCAAATTTTGCAGACGTGCAAGAAAGCGCATCGAAACTGTCGGCTCACAACTCATGGGCCGCTTCAAAGCCGGTCATATTCGCGTGCATGATTTCTAGCATTTTCAACACCGTTTGATCAGAAAAATTTTGGCGCATACTGTCTGTGTTTTCCTTAACTTATCCTGCAATCTCCCTCCGCTTGATCTGGATGGGCTGGTTGCTGTATAAAGAGTTGCACATTAGGTAACAAGTATAAGTGCAATCAGGGTTCGTCGCCCCCCATGCGGGGGCGTGGATTGAAACCCATGAGTTCAGCGCGACTCCGGTTGACTTGGCCAGCGTCGCCCCCCATGCGGGGGCGTGGATTGTCTTTGCAGAAAATGGGGGAGCAAACGCGGTAACTCGCTGTTCCCCTTTTTTTAACTTGCCGCTTCCCGGAAACCATTGACGGTTTGACGTTATTTCCGCGCCTGTGCCAACAGCTCCGCCCGCTTCAGCTTGAGCAGCTCCTCGGCCTGCCAGCTGCCGATCTTGAAGTGCAGCTCGCTGGAGGAGAGCTTCAGGGCGTACTGCTTCTCATCCTGCTTGGCCAAGGCGAAGCTCACTGCTGCGCCGTCGTTCTTGGTGGCCGTGAACTGAAGGGTCGGAGCCTGCTGGAAGAGCGGCGTGGCCTTGGCTGGATCGAGCACGCCCTGCACGTTCAGGCCGGTGAGCTGATCAAGGGCCTTGGCCAGCTTGGCCGGATCAGCCTCGCCGCCCTCCAGCTTCCAGTCCTTGTCCTGCCGAACCAGCACGATGTCGGCCAGCGTAATCTTGGCCAGCTCCTCGCGCTTGAGGCGGCCAAGGCTCTTGTCTAACCACTTGTCCGCGTCGGCCTCTGCCTCATAGCTGCTGAGAGGGATGCTGAAGACCTCGTCCTTGCCTGCCAGCCGGGCGTAGCTCTGGCGAAAGCCTGCCGCGCCTCCAAGGTAGAACTCAGCTACAGCAGTCCCGCCCGCTTTGAAGACAATGCGCCGCTCGAATTGATCATCAGCGGTCTTGAAGCGGCGGGCAGCCTCCTTAGTCGCTGCCACGGCCAGTCCCTGCTTGGCAGCGGCGGCCTTGCGCAGCAGCTCCTCCACTTGGCTGCTCTCTGCTGGAGCGGAGTAGGCTTCGCGCATCAGCCAAGCCGCGCCAGCCTTATCTATGGTCAGTGTCTTGCCGTCGCCCGTGCTGATGACCACGGCGGTGATCTTGGCCGGATCAAAGCTCAGGAACAGTGCTTCCGGCGGGGCAGCGTTCAGGCCGGAGCCACTGCGGAGCTGGACAAAGACCGCCAAAGCAATCTGCGCCGCCAGCAGCGCGGCGGCAATGATGATAACACGTTTCAGCATGATGCAGTCCTCCTTGCCAGCGGCCCCAGCAGCTCCAGCTCGGCCCGCCTGCTGCGCCGCCGCCAGCTTATGTTGACCAGCCAGACCGCTGCCAAGCCAAGCAGGGCCAAGCCGTAGTTGAGATATTCCACGAACTGCTGCCCCTGCTTGCTGATCGGATGGAGCGGACGGGAGAAGTGGCTCCGGCCTCGAATGGCAAGCAGGCCACGGTCTTCCAGCGACCAGTCCACGGCGTTGGCCGCGAGCTGCACCGGCGCAAGGTAGTTAGTGCGCGTCACGCTGGAGCTGATGCCGAGGATGGTGTCGCTGAGAAAGCTGTCTGAGGCGAAGAGGATGATCCGGGCACTGTCCGGCGATTTGTCGATCTGGCGGATGATCACTCGCTCCTCTTTCTCCTTCTTGTCTTCTGCGCCGTTCTCCGGCTTCGGCTCTTCCTTCTCCTCCTGCTTGAGCAAAGGCGAGGGCTTGCCTGTGAAGTAGGAGGAGAAGCTGCCTTCCACAGCTGCGGCCAAGAGCTGGCGGCCCTGCTTGCTCTCATCTACAGGGAAGCCTGTGCCCGGATGTAGGGCAAAGTCCGGCTGAATGCCTGTGGCAGCGGAGACCCAGCTCTTGGCCGAGCTTTCGAGCAGACGGACGACCTTGCGGCCCTTGCTCTTCTCCGCGTTGATCTCTATAGGCGAGGCCCAGTTCATGGTCAGCTGATTGAGGCCGCCGGTCAGGCCGCTCTCTTGGTTCATGCCGTCCGGGCGGATGTCAACAAAGTAAGGGTACTTGACCAGACGGATTTCCTGCACAGTGAAGCCGCCGAGATTGCGCTCGGCAGGCACCGGGAAGGGACTGTTCTGCGGGTCGAGCACCAGCTCTTGGCGCAGGCTGAGGCCGTGATGCGCCAGCCAGTCCTCCAAGCCGGTCTTGCGCGGGTTGAGGGACAGCTCGCCCTCGAAGCTGACCTTATAGGGCGAGGCCGCGATCAGCACCGTGCCGCCCTGCATCAGGAATTGATCCACGGCAAAGAGCCGCTTCTCATCCAGCTCCTCCGGCCCAGCGAGCACCAGCAGATCGGCCTCTGCCGGAACCTGGCCTTTGCTCAAGTCTGCGTCCTTGACCACATGATCTTGCGAGAGCACGTCGCGCAGGGCGGAGAACTGAAGGCCGCCTTGGCTTGGCATCCCGAACTGCGGCATGGGCGGTGCGCCCTCCGGCACGCTCAGGGCCACGGTCTTGGCAAAGCCGCTGGCAAAACGCTTGATGCCTGCCTGCAAAGACTGCTTCAGGCTCTCCTTGTTCATATCCTCAGGCAGCGGGATCTCAATGATCTGCTCGCCGCTGGCCAAGGTGATGTAGAACCAGAAGGTATTTTGATCGAACAGGCTGGCGGTCATGGGCCGGAAGCCGTATTCGTCGCGGATGGTCTTGGCGACCTTGCCGCCGTCCGCCTCCGGGTCGAGCACGCTGGAGCTGAAGCGGCCCTTGCCCTGCCCTTCCAGCTCCTTAGCCAAGGCAAGCAGGTCGGCTTTCAGCGTGCGCAGCTCCTCCGGCAGCAGCTCGTCCGGGGAGACATAGCCGGTCAGGGTCAGCGGCTTGCTGATCGAGCTGAAGAGGTCGCCGCCGCCCTGGTAGCTGTAGAGCACCTTCTTGATCGCCCTTGTGATGTCGTATTCAGGATTGCGCAGCTCCACATCCAAGCTCTGCTCGTGCTGTGCCTTGACTTCGATCAGGTCGCGGAAGCCGAGGGTCTCAAACTGGTCGCCGTAGCGCACGAGGATGTCAAAGTAGGAGTTGGTGACAGCGGCCTGATACTTGCTCGCGGTCTGGAAGGGCACGGGCCGGATGCCGTACTGCTGCCCGGCCTCCTGCTCCAGCGCGGCGTTTTCCGCCGGATCAACGAACTCCACCCGCACCTTGCCGTTGCCAGCCACCGCGTATTCCTCCAGCAGGTCGCGCAGGCGCGGCACTAACGGGGCTAAAAGCGGATGGGTTTGGGCGGAGAAATAGCCCCGGATCAGCAGCGGCTCGCGGAGTTGCTGGAGATAGCTGCGGGTCGCGTCCGAGATGGAGTAGATGCTGCCCTCGGTCATGTCAGCGCGGAGACTGCCGAGCGGGGCCAGCCAGAAGTTGGCGGCAAGGAAGTTGGCTGTCAGCAGACCGCAGGCAAGCTGCCAGCTGCGGTGGCGGCTGCTGGACGGATTGCCTGCCCAGCGGACTTTCTCCAAGCCGTAGATATTCAGACTGAGGAAGATGCCGGTCAGGCAGAGGTAGTAGTAGATGTCGCGCAGGTCAATTACGCCGCGAGTGATGGAGCGGAAGCGCGAGCCAGAGCCGAGCAGTTGGAGCAGCTCCGCGCCCCGGTTGCCGGTCAGGGCGGTGAGGGTGTCCGAGCCGATGAGGTAAAGCAGGCCGCAGATCAGGGTGGTGACAATCAGGCTGACTATCTGGCTCTCTGATTTGATGCTGACAAAGAGGCCCACAGCGATGTAGGCCGAAGCCAAGCAGAGCGCGGCCACATAGCCGCCAAAGACTGGCCCCCAGTCTAACGGGCCAAGCAAACTGACGGTGACGGTCAGCGGCAAAGTCAGCAGCAAGGCTAAAGCGGCCAAGGCGAGGCAGGCGAGGAACTTGCCCAGCACCAGCACGGCAGGCTGCACCGGCGCGGTGAGCAGGAACTCCAAGGTGCCTGCGCGCCGCTCCTCAGCCCAGATGCGCATGGTCACAGCGGCGGCTAAGAAAATGAGCAGCACCGGCATCCACTCAAAGAGCGGGCGCAGTTCGGTGATGTTGCGGGCGAAGAAGGTCTCCACCCAGAAAAAGGCGAAGAGCGCGGCGGCAAGGAAGGCTCCAAGCACGACAAAGGCCGCCGGGCTGCTGAAAAAGGCCCCGAATTCCTTCCGGGCGATGCGGATCAACGTGTTCATTTCGTAGTCTTCCTCCGGTTCAGCGGCTGATCTCAGCGAACACTGTTTCCAGCGTTCTGGTCTCGAAATGCAGGCCATAGAGCGGCCAGCCTGCCACGCAGACCGCCTGCGCAGCTGCTGCGGCTGCCTTACGGCTGTCCGCACCCGGCTTCAGCTCCAGCTCGAAGCGTTCCGGCCCGGTTTGCTCGGCCTTGGCGGTCAGCGGCAGCGAGCCGAGCTGCTGCATCGCCTTGCTTGGCTCGGCCTTGCAGTTCACGATCAGTCGCCCACTGCTCCGCCGCAGCTCGTCCAAGCGGGAATCTAAAGCCACCTTGCCGTTCTTAATGATGATCACCCGCCCGCAGACAGCCTGCACCTCCTGCAAGATATGAGTGGAGATGATCACCGTGGCGGTCTTGGCTAGCTCGGCGATCAGGCCGCGCATCTGGAGGATTTGGGTGGGATCAAGGCCGTTAGTCGGCTCGTCAAGAATGAGAATTTCTGGTTTGTGCAGAATGGCTTGGGCCACGCCGACCCGCTGCCGCCAGCCACGCGAGAGGGTGGAGATCAGCTCTGTGGCCTTTTCAGCCAAAGCCGTGCGCTCCACCGCCTCGCGGATCAGTGAGGGCCGTTCGCGTTCTGGTACGCCGTGCAGGGCCGCGCAGTAGTCGAGATAGCCAAGGATGGTCATCTCAGGATAGACCGGGCAGTTTTCCGGCAGATAGCCGATCTTGCCCTGTGCCGCCTGCCGCTCGGCAGCGATGTCCAGCCCGCCAATGCGCACCCAGCCTGCGCTGGCCTCAAGGTAGCCGGTCATCATTTTCATGATCGTGGTCTTGCCCGCGCCGTTGTGGCCGAGCAGACCGACGATCTCGCCGGACGCGATCTCGAAGGAGACCCCGTCCACTGCCGTGAAGTCGCCGTATTTTCTGGTCAGATTCTCAATATGGATCATTGCAGCTCCGCTGGCTGAGGTTGATGGAATGCAAGCCGGGAGACACAATAACTTCAGCCGGGGAAAAATCAAGAGGGGATGGGGCGGGTTTCTGGAAGCAGCGCGGCGGCAGTTTGACCTTGAAGAAGTCCGATGAAGAAAATATAGTGAGACAACAACAACCCCTGCCCGCCGCGCCGGGCAGCTGAAGAAGGAGGATGATGAACCTGAGCTATCTGCTTGAAATGCTGTTCAGCGGCCTGACCAGAGGCTCGATTTACGCGCTCATCGCCTTGGGCTACACCATGGTTTACGGCATCATCGGCCTGATCAACTTCGCCCACGGTGAAATCTACATGATCGGAGCCTTCACCGCTTTTATCACCGCCACTGTTCTCGACATTCATGGCTTCCCGGCAGCGGCGGTCTTTGTTCTTGCCGCGCTGGCGGCGGCAGTCTGGGCCGGAGCCTACGGCTTCACCGTGGAGCGGCTGGCGTACCGGCCCCTGCGGGCTGCCCCCCGGCTTTCACCGCTGATCTCAGCCATCGGCATGTCCATCTTTCTGCAGAATTACGTGCTGCTGGCCCAGACCCCGGATTTTCTCGCCTTCCCGGAGCTGATTCCTTTCTTCGAGCTGCCGGAGGCGCTGGCCGCTGTCACCGGGCCGAGCGATCTGGTCATTCTGGCGATCACCGCCGCAGCAATGGCCGCGCTGACCTGGCTGATCAAATGCACCCGCTTAGGCAAGGCAATGCGGGCCACGGCCCAGGATCAGATCATGGCTCAGCTGCTCGGCATCAACAGCAGCCGGGTGATTTCGGCCACTTTTGTCATCGGCTCCGCGCTGGCCGCGCTGGGCGGGCTGCTCATCGCCTCCCATGTCGGCCAGATCAATGTCTCCATCGGCTTCCTCGCGGGCATCAAAGCCTTCACCGCCGCCGTGCTCGGCGGCATCGGCTCCATTCCCGGCGCAGTGCTGGGCAGCTTCATCCTCGGCCTGACCGAAGCCTTTGCCGCAGGCTATGTCTCCAGCGACTACGAGGATGTCTTCGCCTTTTCCCTGCTCGTGCTGATCCTCATCTTCCGGCCTGCCGGCATTCTCGGCAAGAACACGCCGGAAAAGGTCTGAAGAGGCCGCTGTCCGGCCTGCTGGACATTTCCGCTGAATTTTGGTATAGAGGCAGAACCTGCGATTTTCGCTCTCCGTCCTGTGTCCGCGCAGGAAGGGAGAGCTTTTCTCTTTTGACAGGCAAAAAAATCCTTCATCTGGAGGCGGAACAAGGAGAACGGCCGCAGGCGGATCAGCCTGGCAGCGCGTCTCCGCTGACAAGGCAGCCCCGGCGGGGCTGCGGAAACAACCTTACTCACACCAAAGGAGCAGAAACGAAATGGAATTCAACAGCAAAGTTCTGGTGATCGGCTACGGCTCTGTGGCGAAATGCACCTTGCCCATCCTGCTGCGACACATCAAAATTCCCTGCCGGAACATCACTATTGTTGATTTCATGGAAACTGCCGAGGCGGCGCGGGAATGGACCGAGCGCGGCGTTTGTTTCGTGCGGGAGCGCATCACGCCGGACAATCTGCCGGAGCTGCTCGCCCGGCACGTGACAGCAGGCGGGCTGATCATCGACCTCTCCTGGAACATTGACTCGGTCGAGCTGATCCAATGGTGCCACGATCATGACGTGCTGTACATCAACACCTCGCTGGAGGTTTGGGACCCCTATCTTGAAATCCGCACCCGCACCCCGCTGGAGAAATCGCTCTATGCCCGGCACATGCGCCTGCGGGCCGCCGCCGCGCAATGGGATGACACCGCCGCCACGGCAGTGCTTGACCACGGAGCCAATCCCGGCCTGATTTCCCACTTCACCCGGCAGGGCCTCTGCGACATCGCCTTGAGCAGGCTGAAAAGTCCGACGCTGACGCGGGAGGCGGGGAAGGCGCTGGAGGAGTTGCTGGAGCGGCGGGATTTCGCCCGGCTGGCCATGCGGCTGGGCGTGAAGACCATTCATTGCAGCGAGCGCGACACCCAGATCACCAATGCGCCCAAGGAAGTGGATGAGTTTGTCGGCACGTGGAGCATCGAGGGGCTGCGGGAGGAGGCGATCTCTCCGGCGGAAATGGGCTGGGGCAGCCACGAGGATCCGCCGTCGGTTCCGGCCTTTTTTCCAAAGGACGGGCCGAAAAATCAGATATTCCTCTCGCAGATGGGCATGAACACCTGGGTGCGCTCCTGGATTCCGCATCAGGAAATCGTCGGCATGGTGATCCGCCACGGCGAGGCCTTCACCATCTCTGACAGCCTGACTGTGCGGGACGAGCGGGGCGGGGCGGTGTACCGGCCCACCATGCACTACGCCTACATGCCCTGCCATGAGACCATTTCCTCGCTGCATGAGCTGCGCTGCCGGAATTACGAGCTGCAGCCCCGGCTGCGGATCATGCGCGACGAGATCACCAAGGGCCAAAACATCCTTGGCGCATTGATCATGGGCGATTTCGGCGCTTGGTGGACCGGCAGTATCCTCAGCATTGAAGAGTCACGCCGACTGGCGCCGCATCAGAACGCCACCACCATGCAGGTGGCCATCGGCCTGGTCGCCGCGCTGATGTGGATGCTGGAGAATCCGCGCCGGGGTGTCCGCGTGCCGGACGACCTGCCGCATGACCGCATTCTCGCCGCCGCCAAACCGTGGCTGGGCGAATTTCTTTCCATCCCCTCGGACTGGACTCCCTTCACCAACCATCCGGTCTTTTTCCAGGAAAACGCCCGCGCCCATCTCAATCCCGGCAATCCGTGGAGCTTTGAGAATTTCCTCTTTCGGGACTGAGCGCGGACGGCCTTCTCAGCCCTGCCCGGATAAATAGGGAGCAATGTCCTCCGGCTTGAGGCTGCGCTCGTGCAGCTCCAGCGAGCGGATGCCGTCAAGCGGGCCGGGCAGGAGGCTGGATTCCGGCTCTTGGAGGATGATCCGGCCTCCTCTGCTCACCACCGCCTCCATGCCGATTTTCAAATCCACATCCACCCCGCTGAGGAGCACCACTGAAAGCTGCGGGCCGAAGACCTCCGCCGCTGACTGCAAGAGGTTGTCCGCGTCCAAGGAAATCTTGTTCATCTCGTCCTCGCGGCCTGAGATCAGCGGTGTTCCCTGCCGGAGGATGATCTGCCGCTTGCCGTGACAGTTGCCCATCCGGCACTGCCCGCCGAGGAGGTCTTCGCCGATGTCCAAGCAGCTCACCGCATAGGGCGTGAAGGCATCAAAATACGAGGCTAAATGCTTGGCTATGCCAGGATACATGTTCTGCAGAACCATCACCGCCAAGCCGGGGTCGTAGGCAAGGGCAGGGATGACTTTTTGCAGCTCCAGCAGGCCGCCCAAGCCGCCGAGGATAAGGAGCAGCCGTTCCGCCGGTTTCGCCTCGCCGATGCCGGTCTGCTTCTCCGCCGGTTTGGGCGACTTGGCCCGGCTGACATTGTCCACGCAGAACTCGCGCACATTCATCAGAATGTATTGAAGCCGGTCGCTGATCAGCTTCCATGAGTCCGGGCTGGTCGGCTTGGCCACCACGTCCACCGCCCCGTAGCGCATGAAGTCCATCATTTTGAAGGCCGACTGCTCGTTGAAATTGCTGACCAAGACCACCGGCGCGGGCGAGCGGATCATGATGTGCTTAAGAGCCACGTCGCCGCTCATCACCGGCATGGTCATGTCCAGCGTGACCAGATCCGGCACCTGCATCTCAAGAAATTTGACCGCCTCTTTGCCGTTGGTGGCTGTGCCGATCACCTTGGCCTGAATCTGATCCTCGAAAAGCTTGACAAAGGCTTTGGTGAAAAAGCGGGAGTCATCAACGACCAGCACTTTAGGAAGGCCCGGCTCGCCTTTGCCGTCCTTCGGCTCGGCGGGCCGGTTTTGCTCGTCAATGCGGCGGGCCGCCTCCAGCAGCAGAAAATTCCACGACGCGTCAATGCTGCGCTGATCAGTTTTGGCGAAGATCATGCTGAAGGTGCCGGACGGCCAGCTCATGATCCGGTAAAAAGCCTCCTCGCCGGTCAGCTCGCCGAATTCGGCATGAATGATCTCGTTGTCGGAAAAATAGAGCACGCCCATGTTGTCTTCGCTGAGGACGCTCAGCTTGCGGTCGTCGCCGGAAAGGCAGGCGAACTGAACAATGTCAACCAAGCCGAGCCCTTCAATTTCTCCGACAAAGCCGTTCTGCACGGCGTGATTCTTCATGGCTGAACCGCGTTGGGCCTACAGGGCGTTGAAGGTGACATGGGTGGCGACAAAGACCAGCATGAGGACGAACAGCTCTTTGAAACGGGTTTCCGGCACCCGCTGGAGCAGCTTGGAGCCGAGCTGGGCGCCGATCAGCACACCGATGGTGCCAGGCAGAACGATCGGCAGGTACGGCATCCGTCCTGACAAAAAATGCGCAGCGGCGGCAGTCACAGACAAAATGAACATCAGCGCGACGCAGGTCGCCACGGCGCGGGGCATGGACAGACCGCAGCGCATGTTGAGAAAGGGCACCAGCCAGTCGCCCACGCCGATGCCGAGCAGGCCGGTCAGCACGCTGCCTGCCGCTGCGATGATCCGACCTTTGCGGGCTTCCTGAAGATCAGCGGTGTCTGAGCCGATGATAAAAAAATCGTCGCCGCGCATGAAGGCGTAGGCGATAAAAAAAATCGCCAAGCCAAGAAACAGCTCCATCCAGATCGGATGCAGCAAAGAGGAAAGCAGCACTCCGACCAGCACGCCCGGCAGACCGGCGGCGGCCAGCAGCTTCACAACCGGCCAGCTGATCAGCCCGGCCCGGCTGTTGCTCACTGTGGCACTGAACTGAGCGAAGCTCTGCATGACAACAGTGCACATCACCGCTTGATCCGGTTTCAGCGTCGTGAACGTAAGAAGAACAGGCATCCAGAGCACGGCGCCGCCCAGCCCAAAAAACATGGCCACCGCAGCGATTGCCGTGCCAGCAGGCAGCATCAGCCAGTTTATGGTCAGCACTGATAAAAACTCCTGCCGAATTCGGTCAACGTCTCGTCCAGCTCGTCGAGCAGCCCGACGGCTTCATCTATTCTCGCCGCCTCGGCGCCTTCAGTCAAGGTCTCCCGGAGCTGCCCGGACATATTTCTGACCAGCAGGATCAGCTCCTGCTCGTTGGCGTTGAGATCGTTGATGTGCCGGGACAGCTCGCCCAGCTCATCCTTGCTCTCCTCCGGCAGGGCGACGGAGAAATCGCCCGCGCTCATCGCCCGCGTCCGTTCGATGATCTGCTGGAGCGGAAAAAGAATCCGCTTGATGAAGAGCAGCATCACCAGCCCGACACCCAGCAGCAGGGTGCTCAACATCACCCGCACCTTGAGCAGGATGCGGCTGACCAAATCCGCCGCCGCCGTGCCGCCAAGCTGGTCGCGCAGCAGACCCAGCACCTCCTGCCCCCGGAAGAACAGCTCAATCTCCACGGCCATCGTCAGGAAGACGATGCCGATGAAGACGATGTAGAAGCCCATCTGCCGCTGGAGGCCGCTTTTTTTTGGCGCAGTCGTCATCGGCGCGGCGGGTCAGTCTTTTTTGCCGAAGAGCTTTTCGAGATATTTTTTGAAGGCCCGCAGGTCGTCCTCGTAAATATCTTTGAAGCGCACGCCGATGTCGTACTGGCTCTCCTCCGGCAGATGCTGCGTCCAGACCACCTCGGCGATGGCGGTCAGAGGCCGCGAGGCCGTGCCCGCGTCGAGGATGGCCATGATGTTGTTGAGATAATGCTGCCATCCTTTGAGATCAACCGAAAGCTGAAGGATGGATCCCGGCTCATACAGCTCCTCAGAAGTGAAGCAAAGTCCGTTTTCGGCCAGATTTTTAGTGACGGCGGGTTTGGCCTCCAGATTGGTCATCGGATACTGGAGCTTCGTCACCATCAGGGCGGCCTGCCGGTCAACTCTCGGACTTTCCCGTCTGCATTTTCCTGTCGTCATCGCCTTCGCTGTCATGCCTGCTGCTCCTTTTCACTGGAGGATGTCCGCCAGCCCGCGCACATCCTCAATCTTCACTGAAGCGGCGAACTGATCATCCACCAGCCCGTCAATCTTGCTGTCCTCAGCCAGACCGTGCTTGGCCATCAGGTCGGCGATCTGCTGCATTTCCTCTGTTTTGGGCAGAAACTGGTCAAAGACCACTTTGCGGCTGCTCAAGGCGAATTTCGCCACGTCAGGCGGCTGCGACCAGTACTGCGCCGCGATTTCCGCCGCCGCCTCCTGGTGCGTCTTGGCCCAGAGGCTGGCGCGGGCCGCGCCGCGCACGAATTTGCGCACCAATTTTGGATCCCGCTCAATCGTGCCCTGCTTGACGATGACCAAGTTGCAGATGAAGGAGGGCCAGACATCCTCAACGCGGAGCACCAGATCCGCAGGGGAGTTCTCGCCCTGCATCAGCAGCTGGGCCGCAAATGGCTCGCCGACGTAGTACGCGTCCAACGAGCCGGCAGCCAGCGCCGAAGCCATGTCCGGCGGATTCAGCTCGACAATGTTCACCCGGCCCTGCATCCCCTTCTGATCCATCAGCTCCATAAGACTGAGGCCATGACCGGAATAGCGGATCGGCACAGCCACGGTCTTGCCGCCCAGATCCTCGAAGCTGCGCACTTTCAGGCTTTTCTTCGCCACCAAGGTGCTCTCATGCCGGTTGCCGATATAGACCACCCGCACATTCACGCCCTGCTGATGCAGGACGACAGAAAGCGGCGCGATGATGAAGGCGGCCTGAATCTGATCGCTGCGGAGGGCCGAGGCCATCTCGGCGAAGGAGCTGAACTTCAAGGCTTTGAAATAGACATCGTCGCTGTCTTTGCTGACGTGATCGAGCAGCGGGGCGGACATGTTGGTGATCACCGGCATGTAGCCCATGGTGAAGACCTGCTTTTTGCCGTAGTCAAAGTTCAGCCAGAGGTGGAGGGCGCTGATCAGCAGCAGCCAGCCGACGGTTCCGGCGGCCAGCCGTCCGCCTTGAGAGAGTTTGAGGTTAAACGGCATAATTCACTCCCAGCATGAAGAACAGCTCGTCGCGGAGCTTGGCCAGCTCAGTGTCCTTTTTGAAAAAATTGCGCGGATGCGGGAAGTCGAGCTTGCGGTTGAGCTTGATCTGCGAGGGCCTGCGGCTGAAGACGATGACCCGGTCGCCCATGACCAGCGCGTCGTCAATGTCGTGGGTGACGATGAGAATGGTCTTGCCGAGGAACTGGTGCATGTTGACCACCTCCTCGCGCAGCTTCATGTGAGTGAGGAAGTCCAAGCCGCTGAACGGCTCGTCCATGATCAGGATGTCCGGGTTGACCACCAAGGCGCGGGCCAGTTCGGCCCGCCGCAACATGCCGCCGGAAAGCTGATGAGGATAGTGATCCTCGAAGCCCTCCAGCTCGACCATCTCGATGTATTCTTGAATTTTCTCGCATTTCTCATGCGCGTCCTCCATGTGGCGGAGGCCCAGCTCGACATTCTGCGCAACCGTCATCCACGGCAGCAGGCCGCTGTGCTGGAAGACAAAGATGTTGTCCGAGCTTGGCCCGGTGATCGCCTTGCCGTCGATCATCACCGAGCCGGAGCTTTGCCGTTCAAAGCCCGCGACAATGCGCATCAGGGTGGATTTGCCGCAGCCGGAAGGGCCGAGGAAGCAGACCATCTCGCCGTTCTCGATCTCGATGTTGATGTCCTCCAGCACCGGCACCACTTGGCCGAAGCGCGAGCTGTCATCCTCGCGCCTTGCCTTGCGGCGGTTGATGAAGTCCTTGTTCAGGCCGCTGATCTGAATATGTCCCATTTGCAAAATCTCCTACAGCTGGCGGATGCCCCAAGCGGCGGAATCAATCTGGCCCAGCCGCCGCATGATCCAGTCGAGCAGAATGCCGATCAGGCCGATGACGATCATGCCGTCCATGACATAATCGAGCCGCAGGCCGTTGCGGGCATCTAAAATAAGATAGCCCAAGCCGGACTGCACGGCGATCATCTCGGCGGCCACGACCACGATCCAAGCGATGGTCACGGTCAGGCGGAGGGCGGTGATGATGGCCGGAACTATGGCCGGAATGACGATTTTTTGCAGCACTTCCATCCGGCTGAAGTCAAAGTTGGCGGCCACATGAAAAAAGGTCGGGTTGATGGACTGCACCGCCACGGTGGTGGACACGGCGATGGGGAAGAAGCTGGCTAAGAAAATCAGGAAAACAGCGGGCTTGTCGCCGATGCCGAACCAGAGCATGGCCAAGGGTATCCACGCCAACGGCGAGATGGGCCGGAGGAAATGCATGATCGGGTTGAAGAGCAGAGCCGCAATCTGGCTCCGCCCCAGCACGATGCCCAAGGGGATGCCCAGAATAGCTGCCAAGTAAAATCCGGCAGTGACCCGGAACAAGCTGGCCACGGTGTGCTTGAAGATGGAGCCGTCCTTGATCAGCTCGATCATGCTCAAAAAAACTTGGCCGGGGCCGGGCAGCACGTGGCTGTCGAGTCCGGCAAAGCGCACGGCCAGCTCCCAGATGATGATCAGCAGGGCGAAGGACAGAAAAGGGGCCAGCCGGTGCGCAAGAGCGGTGTTCATTATGCAGAATCTCCTCAGAGGTCAGCCGGCGATTTCCTGCGCCAGCTGCATGTACTGGATCGCTGCCCGGCTTTTCGCGTCGTAGTGGCTGATCGGCGCGTTGACAATATGCGACTCCTGCATTTTGTCATCCTTCTCAATCATGGTTCTGAAAAGATTGTCCCGGTAGGTCTGGCGGAGCTTGTCGCAGATCACCTTTTCCGAAGTGTTCTTACCGTCATACATGGTGATCAGCACCTTGCATTCCACCTCCCGGTTGATGCCTTTCTTCAGCACACCGATGATGTCGTGAATCTGGCTGACCCCGTGCATGGAAAGATACTCGCAAGTTGACGGAATAACAACTAAATTTGCGGCAACCAGCGCGTTGAGGGTGAAAAACTCAATCGACGGCGGCGTGTCGATCAGCACGTGGTCGTAGCTGTCCTGAATGGTCCGCAGCCTGTCGCGGAGAAGATACTCAAAGTTGTGCTGGCTGAGATATTTTTTCTTGAGCAGGGCCATCTTGCTGCTGGAGGGCAGCAGGGAGAGGTTGGCGTATTTGGTCTTCACCACCGCCCCGCCTATGTCTTTCACGCCGCCGGTCAGCACGTCGTAGAAGGATTTGGCCTTCCTGAAGCCGAGCAGAATGGTCAGGTTGGCCTGCACGTCGAAATCCACCAGCAGCACCCGCTTGCCCATCTTGGCCAAGGCCGCGCCAAGGTTGAGACAGGTGGTGCTTTTGGCCACGCCGCCCTTCTGATTGCTGACCGCTATCACCCGGCTGTAGTCGGGATGCACCTCGTCCTGAAGGAGAAAGGAGTCCTCAGCCTGCGCCGCCCTGTGGACAATGAAGCGGTGGCCGCATTTGTGGCAGCGCACCTTCAGCTCCGGCTTGCCCATCAGGTCATCAGCGATCCTGTATTTGGTCCTGCATTTTTCACATGTGATGATCATGGTCGTTTTCTCGTTGTTTCCTCAAGGGTTCCATTCCGCCGCTCACTCCCTGATGAGCAGGCTGATGGTTTCAGCCAGCCTGCTTTCCTCGACCACCATGTCCACCCGGTTGCGCTTGATCGCTGAGTCGGTCAGATTGGGATAGACGCAGCTGTCCACGCTCTGGGCGATGGTTCTGCCGCCTTGCTTCTGAATGGCGGCAAAGCCTTCGGAGCCGTCGTCGCCGTAGCCGGTGAGCAGCACGCCCACGGTCTTTTCCCGGAAGGCTTCAGCGGCGGAGACAAAGAGGGTGTCCAAGGGATGCTCGGTCGGGTCGCCGATTCTGAAGCAGGGATCGCCGTATTCAGTGAAATCGACTGTCACCGCCAGCAGATTGGACTGGATGTAGCAGACTCCCTGCTCGATCACGGCGCCGTCCTCGGCCATGGCGATTTTCCAGCTGGCGAACTCGTTGAATTTCTCAATGAAGGCGGGCAGTATCTTCGGCGAGATCTCCAGCAGGATCACCGCCGCCGCAGGCAGGCCGCCTTCGAGCCGGGTCATCAGGCGGATGAAGGAGTTCGGCCCGGTGAGCGAGGTGCCGATGACCACCAGCGAGCGCAGGGAGCCGGACGCGCTGGGCAGAGTCTGGCTGGCGCCGTTTTTCCGCACCCGCACCCGGCGGATGTTCTGAAAATTAACCGCCGTGGCTAATTTGATCCGGTCCACAATCTGCTGCTTGGCCACGTGGATGTCGCTGGAAATCGCCCCGGAGGGCTTGGCGACGAAGTCCACCACGCCGAGGCGCAGGGCCTCGAAGGTGATGGAGCCGTCGCTGAAGAGCGAACTCAGCACCACAATCGGCACCGGCGCCTCGATCATGATGTGGCGGATGGCCTGGAGGCCGTCCATCACCGGCATGTCGATGTCCAGCGTGATCACGTCGGGATGCAGCTCCTTGATTTTTTTCAGCCCTTCCAAGCCGTTGCGGGCCACCCCGATCACCTCGATTTCAGGATCAGACTCCAGCAGGTCGCTGATCGCCTTGGTCATGAAGGTGGCGTCGTCAACCACCAGCACCTTGTATTTTTTGTCCATGCCGCCTCCGCGCTGGAATGCCGTCCTCAGTGTATGACTGGCTGCTCGCCGCTGCTGGCCGCCGTCTCCCGCCGCCGTTTGCGCTTGAAGCTCAGGCTGCGCTGCTCCTGCTTCTCAGCCTGATCCTCGCCCGCGATCTTCACCAGCTCTGGAATGTCCAAGATCAGCGAGATGCCGCCGTCGCCGAGGATGGTGGCCCCGCCGAAGCCGCTGCCGGTGCGCAGATACTCGGCCAGCGGCTTGATGACCACCTCCTCCTGGCCAAGCAGCTCATCCACGACCAAGCCGACCTCCTGCGTGCCGGTGCTGACCACGACCACGAACATCTTGTCCTCGTCCTCTTCCGAGCGGTCAATATGGTAGATTTTGCCGAGCCGGAAGATGGGCATGGTGATGTCGCGGATATGGATGACATCCACGCCCTCGATCACGGAAATCTCCTGCCGGAAGATGCGCAGGGTCTCCTCCACTGAGGTCAGCGGGATGGTGAACTTCTCCCTGCCCACCCGCACCATCAGGGCCTGAATGATGGCCATGGTCAGCGGGATTTTAATCCGCATCCGCGTGCCCTGGCCCGCTTTGGAGCTGATCTCGATCATGCCGTTGAGCCGCTCGACATTCTTGCGCACCACGTCCATGCCTACGCCCCGGCCAGAGGTCTCAGTGGTCTTTTCAGCAGTGCTGAAGCCCGGCTCCATGATGATGCGGAGCACTTCAATGTCGGACATCCGGTCCAGCTCCTCTTTGGCGAACAGGCTCTTTTCCAGTGCCTTGGCCCGGATACGCTTGGGGTCAATACCCCTGCCGTCATCGGTGATCTCGATCACGATGTGATCGCTTTCGTGATAGGCTTCCAGCATCAGGGTGCCCTGCGGCGGCTTCCCGGCCAGCTTCCGTTCGGCAGCGGTCTCAATGCCGTGATCCACCGCGTTGCGGATGATGTGGATGAGCGGGTCGGAGATGGATTCGATGACCATCTTGTCCAGCTCGGTCTCCTCGCCTTTGGTGATCAGGCGGATGTCCTTGTCGCTGCGGTGGGTCAGGTCGCGGACCAAGCGGGGATAACGCTTGAAGAGCTGATCAATCGGCAGCATCCTGATCTTCATCACGCCTTCCTGCAATTCGTTGGAGACGCGGCCCAGATGCACACCGGCCTCACTCAGGCGGAAGGCGAACTCGTGCAGCGGTTTCAGCTCGCTCTTGGAGAGCTTGGAGCGTTCTTGCAGCAGGAGCTGAAGGCCGCGCATCTCATTGACTAACTGGGCAAAATAAGCGCGGCTGACGACCAGCTCGCCCACCTGATTCATCAGGTAATCGATCTTTTCCGCATCCACCCGGATGCTGCTGCGGGGGGCGGACTTCCGCAGCGCTGGCCGTTCGGCTGCCGTCTCGGCATCCTCTTCCTCGGCAGGCTCCTCAGCAGCCGCCTCCTCCAGCGGTTCTTGAGGAGGCGGCTCCGCAGGCTGTTTCGTCTCGATCACCGGCAGCGGTTCAGGCTTGGCAGGCGGCGGCGCAGAGACAGGCGCGGCCATTTCGGCCTTCCTTGCCTCTGCCTTCTCCGGCGCAGGAGCTGCGGGCTTGGGCGGGGCAGGGGAGGGCGCGGAATCCTCCGGCCCGCTTTTGTCCATGATCTTCTCGATCACATTGTCCATCTCATATTCGGCAGCGTCAGGCTGCGGGGACATGGACAGCTCCAGCGCGCTGCTGAGGCGGGCGAAGAGATCGCTGTCGTCCTCGGACGGCTCCGCAGCTGCGGCAGCCTCCACGGCCGGTTCAGGGACAGCAGCTATAGGCGCGGGGACGGCGGCCTCTGGAGCCGAGGGGCTGAGCAAAGAGATGACCGTCTCCTCGGCGCCGTCGAATTCCGCGCTGACCGTGTCCGCTGTCGGCGGCGCAGGCGGCTGAACAGACTTGGCCTGCGGCGGAACGGCCACTCCGGCCTCATCAGCGGCGGCTTGGGGATAAACCCGCGCCAGCTCGTCAAGGAAGCTGCTCAAGGCAGCGGCGGCCTCCTGACTGCCGCCGCTCTCCTCCGCCTGCCGCAGGGCCTGCTGCCACGACTGGCAGAAAGCGGACAGGCTGTGATACTCCATGTAATTGGCTGAAGAGGCCAGCCGCAGCACTGCTTCGCGGCAGCGCGCCAGCACCGCCTTTTTGTCGGCGGCGGCAAACAGCTCCTCCTGCTGCCTGCGGAGAAGGCTTCCCTCGGTCTGAAGCTTTTTCAGGAAAATGGCCACCAGCTCCTCGTCGTACTCATCCTCAGACAGCTCAAATTCGAGGGCCGCAGACCGCGCCGGCGGCTGGACGGAAGCCGCCGGTTTGGATGGCGGCTCCTCCTCGTCGTCGCCGCTGTCAACAGCGGAGAGGGCGGCGGCAACCGGGCCGCCGCTGTCCTCGTCATCAGAAAAAATCGATTCCAGCGCCAGATCGAGATCGTTGGACCGGGCAGAATCCTGCCCCTCGTCCTCCTCATCATGCCCTTCATCCGAAAACAAAGCCTCCAAGGCCGCGTCGCCCGGCGGACGCGCTGTCTTTTTGGCCGTCTGCTCCGCCTCGTCCTGCGAGTAGCCCTCCATCGCCTGCGGGAAGGAGCGGATGATCTCGTCGATGTACTCCTGCATGAAGCTGAGATTCGGCATTTTGCCGGAGGAAAGCTGCTCGATGGCGGCGCTGATCTCCCGCTGCCAGTCGGTGTAGTGCTTGGCCAGCTTCTCGTAGCCCATGTAGTTGGCCGAGGACTTCAGGCTTTTGATCGAGTCGCTGCACCGGTAGAGCACGTCCTGCTTGTCCACCGAGATGGACAGCTCCACAGTCTGGGCGTAGAGGAAGGGAATGTTCTCCTTGAGCTGCTGAAGGAAGATGTTGTACAGCTCCTCGTCATACTCCTCGCTGATGCTCTCCTCGGCCAGACGGCCCGGACGCGGCTCAACACTGTCTTCCGGCGCGGCGGCGGCCTCCTCTTCCGGCGGCGGCTCCGGCGCAGTTCCGCCTTCGACGCTGCGCCTGATCCGGGCCAGCAGGTCGTCCACCTCCGTTTTTTCAGCCTGGCCGCTCTCCAGCTCCTCGACCAGCAGGTTGATGCGGTCCTTGCTCTCGATGAGCAGATCTGTTGTCGCCGTGGTCAGCTCGCGCTCGCCTTTGCGGATCAGGTCAAGCAGGTTCTCCAGCTTGTGCGACAGCTCCGCGACCCGGTCAATGCCGACAAACTGCGCCGCGCCCTTGATGGTGTGCACCGAGCGGAACAGCTCGTCCATGATCTCCCTGTTCCCCTTGCCGCGCCCCTGCTCCAGCTTGAGCAGAGTGTTTTCCATCTCTTCAAGATGCTCCGCCGCTTCAACAATGAAATCCGGCAGCATTGACGTGTCGATCATATTGCTCACCCTGTCGCAGTCCGACCATGCAGGTTGTCAAGTTTTTTGCAGCGTTTCCGGCCCGGCCCCTCCGCCGGACGCGGCTTTCTCTTCCTTATTCTTCCAAAGCGGCAGGCGATTTGCAGGCGGCGCCTCCTCCGCAGCAGCGTCCGCCGGAGCCGCAGTCGGATTCAGCCAGCATCCGCTCATGCTCCAGCCTGATCTCAAAATAGCTGAACGAGGTGACGATGTCCTTCAGACTGTCGTTCTCCTCCCGCATCCGCTCAATGTCCTCCTCAAGGACAGCGTCCGGGGGTGCGGCGGCGGCCCGCTCGGCGATCCGCTCCAGCAGATCGCGGCTCTCCTGGCTGTGGTTCCAGACAAAGAGCAGCACCTCCTGCATGTTGACCGCCAGATCGTTGACAGTCTCGGCCAGCCTGCCGATCTCGTCGGCGCGGCTGACCCGGTGCAGGCGGTCCAAGTGGCCGTCGGTCATCAGCCGGGCGGCGGCCTGAAGTCCGGCCAGCGGCTTCAGCACCTGCGCCTGAAAAAAGAGCAGGGCGGCGGCCTGAACGCAGAGGAGCAGGCCCAGAGCCGCAAGGGCGGCCAGCGGCCGGCCTCCGCCGCTCAGGACGAACGCGCCCGCGAGCAGGGTCAGCAGCAGAGCTGACATGAAGAAAGCCAGAGCCTTGCTCTTCAGACTCATGCCTTCCGCTTCCTGAGACGAGGTTGACATAGGCGACAAATCCGGGTTGAAGATCGTTCATGCGGCAGCGCCCGCAGGCCGCGCCGCGCCTCAGGCGCCGGGACTCCGGTCTCCGTCCTGCTCCTCCGCCTCAATCATGTCCAAAATTTCCTTTGCCTTGTGCTTGCTGGCAAAGCCGCGCGCGCCAAGTTTCTCCACCTCGGCCCGATAGACCTCCTCGTCAAGGTTGGAGAGAAAAATGATGTGGGCGGACTTGTCATAACGCAGGATCTCCTTGGCCGCCGCCAGGCCGTCCATGTCGCGCATGGTGATGTCCATGGTGACGATGTCGGGCTTCAGCTCCTTGTACAGCTCGATGGCCTCGATGCCGTTCTTGGCCTGCCCGACCACGATGTGTCCCGGCGGCTGAAGCAGCTTGACGATCATCTTCCGCATCATGGAGGAATCATCGACAACCAGAACCCGTTTGCTCATCTGAGTTATTCTCCGTTGAGTGAACTGAGCTGCTGCAGCTCATCCGCCATCAGAATGCGGTTGAAATCCAGCAGGATGAGAAGGCTGCCGCCGATGTCGCAGACTCCCTTGATGTAGCGGTTCGCCAGCCCGGCCATGACCACGTCCGGCGGCGGCTCAATCGTGCTTTCCATAATTTTCAGAACCTTGGTGACCGAGTCAACAATGAAGCCGGTGACGCGGCCGCCGATGTCGAGGATCAGAATCCACGCGTCCTTGGCGGAGTTCTCCTTCCGGTAGAGATTCAGCCGCTTGCGCAGCTCGATGACCGGAATGATGTTGCCGCGCAGGTTGATGACTCCCTCAATGAAATCCGGGGAGTTGGGCACCGAGGTGATCGGAGCGGAGCGGATGATCTCCTGCACCATGAGTATGTCGACCCCGAACTGTTCCTTGCCGATCGTGAAGCCGACCAGCTGCATGAGCTGCTCTTTCTCTTCCCGGTCAGCCGCCCGTTTTTCAGCTGCGAATGTTTCAGGCATGAATTGGTCTCCTCGTTGCGCGGGGCAGCCCGCGTTTTCGTTGAAAGCAGACTGCTCCGCGCCTGAAGCCCGAACGGACAGACGCGGAGCAGCGGACAAGAGGCGTTCCGGCGGGTTAGAGCTTGAACTGCTCAACCTGCTGCCGCAGGTCGGCAGAAGCCGCCGAGAGCTGGTCGGTGATGCTTACGACCACGCCCGCGCCTTCCACGGTCTTCTTCGCGCCCTCAAAGGACTGCTGGGCGATTTTGATCGCGTTGGCGGAACGCTGGCCCTGCTGGGCAACCAGCTCGTTGAGCATCTCGGTGCGGCGCACAATCTCGCGCATCTCGCCGTCAATGGCGGACGAGCCTGCGGTCGCTTCGGCAACCAGCGCGCTGATGATCTGAGACTGCTGAACCATCGCGCCAAGGGCATCCTCCGCAGCTTTACGGCGGACACCCTGCTCGCCTGCCATCGTGGCGATCTCCTGGGCCATTTTGTTCAGCTGCTGCACCAAGCCCTGGACGCTCTGGATGTCGCGCTCGACAACCTGGGCGACCGTCGCGATCTCCTCAATCGACTTCATGTTGTTACGGCCGCTGGCATCGATCTGCGCCAGCGCGCCTTGCAGCTGCTCGGAGTATCTCGTACCCTCCTCAACTTTCGCGGTCGAGTCCTTGATCAGCTGGGTGATCTCTTTCGCGGCCTCAGAGGAACGCTGGGCCAGCTTACCAACCTCGTCTGCAACGACCGCGAAGCCCTTGCCGTGCGCACCGGCACGGGCGGCCTCGATCGCGGCGTTCAGAGCCAGCAAGTTGGTCTGCTCCGCGATTTCGGTGATAACGCTGATGATTTCCGAGATCTGCCCGGAGGACTCAGCGATGGCGCGCATACCGGCAACGGTGTTCTCAACCGCGACGCGGCCTTGGTTGGCGGCTTTCAGCGACTCCTGACCCTGGGAGGTGGCGTTGTTGATCGCCTGGCCCATGTTGCGCACGGCGGCGGTGATCTCGTTCATCGAGGCCGTCACCTGCATAACCATTTTACCCTGCTCGTTCGACGTGGCCACAACCATCGCGCCGGTCTGACCCATGGCGCCTACGCGGTCGGTAACGGTCTCAGCTTCTTTTGACTGCTTGATAACCGCGCTGCTTACGGTGTTCATCGACTGGAGCAGCTCGGCGATGGTGTGCTGGGATTTCTGCGCTGATTCCTGCTGGGCTTTCGCGCCCTTCGCAACCTCTTGGGCGGTGGAGCCCATGGTCTCCAGCAGCTCCCGCGTCTTTTCAGACTGCTTCACCTCGATCTCAGCACGGTCACGGTTTGCAGAGGCGCGGCCTGCCACGTCCTGGGCGTTGCTCGCTACTTTCTGCGAAACCTGCTCGACCTCGCGGAACGACTTGTTCAGCTCGACGAGCATCTCGTTGAACTGCGCGGCCATCTGTCCTACCTCGTCGCCCGAAGCAACCGGCACGTTCAGGGTCAGATCCCGCTCCGCAGCAACCTGCCGTACAACTTCGGCGATGGATACGATCGGCTTGGCGAACAAGCCTCCGATGAACCAGGCCATCGCGGCGATGGCGATGATGATGATGACACCGGCGATCAAGGCGCGGTTTCTTGCCGCGTCAACCGCCGCAAGCGCCTCTTTGGTGTCGAGCTTGGAGACCATGATCCAGTCAAAGTTGACTCCAAGGTACTTTTTCAGCTCCAGAGGCACCGCCGCGCCGATGACCGCGTCGCCGACGTAGTCAACAGACGGGGTTACCACGCCTTTCTCGCCCGCTTTGACCGCCTCTTCAACCAGAATGGTTTTCAGCGGCTGCTCCTGAAGGAGCTTGAGTCCTTTACGGGAGTCAGAACGGGGGCGCTGATCCTCGGCGCCGACCATAAAGGTCTCGCCGGTCTCGCCCAGACCGGTCTTCTCATCCATGTAGGCTTGGAGAACGGTGTTGGTCAGACGGACGGCGACAAGGGCCTGCACCTGATCTTTTTCCATGATCGGCGCGGCAAGGAAGGTCAGCGGCCTGCCGGCGGGCGCATAGTCAGCATAATCGGCCAGCTGCACTTTGCGGTTGTCGCGGGCGGCCTGCAAAACCTTGCTCAAGTTGGTGTCTTTAAACTGAGGATCGCTGAAAAGATTGGCGTGAAACTCCTTTTCCCGCTTGACCGAGTAAAAGCAGTAGCCGTCCTTGGCGTTGACGAGATAAATGTCGAAGTAGTCATACGCCTTGGCGTACTTGTTCAGCAGATCCTCGGTCTCGCCTGCCGCTTTGGGCACGAGAATCTCGGTCAGGGCGCCGGTGGTGACCAGACCCCAGTTCACGCCCGGCACGTTCAGCGGCAGGAAGGTCGTCAGCTCGAACAGACCCGTCGGGCCGATCTGGTAGAAGAAGCCTTTTTGACCGGCGAGAACATCCTTGGCGTTTTCGTCCATCTTGGCATCGCCGATCTTGCCCTGCTTGACGATGCGGTCTGAGGCCAGCCTGGGGCTGTCCGGGCTGCCGGAAACCATGAAGGACTCGAAAGTGCTCTCCAGACCCTCGCGCTCCTGCACGATGGCGTTGATGTCTTTCGGCGGAATTTGAATGATGACCGCGCCGATGGTCTGGCCGTCGCTTTTCACCGGCGTGCCGATGAACAGCGTCTGCTGGTTGTTGGCCGGCGCGTAAGCGGAATAGTCCTCCAAGCTCGTTTCTTTGAGTGCTTTGGCGAAGACCCGGCCCACGCCGCTGTCCCTCAGGCTGCCTTTGACCAAGTTCTGGCCAAGGTCAGATTCTTCCCCGGAAGAGTAGACAACGTCACCGTCAGCGGACACCAGCATGATGTCCTCATAACCGTGCACGGCGCCGTATTCTTTGAACATCGGGTCGTACTTTTCTTTGTAGCCGTTCCACATGCTGCCGCCGGTGCGGCCTCCTTCCTCACGGAAGGCCTGCTTCAGCTCCTCAAGGGCGCTGACGGTGGAAAGGCCGACGGCGAAAACCTTTGCGTCAGCGAAGCGTTTGTTCAGGAAGCGCTCGATGGCCTGCTTCTTGGCGGCCTCGAAGCCCTGCATTTTGGCGAGCGCCTCGGCCTGAAGACCGGCCATGATCTGGGAGAGAATGGTCATGTCGCCCTGACGCTCTTCCAGATACCGGATAATCTCTTTCTTTTTCAGCTCGCGGACAGACTCAAGCTGGGCGTAGGCACGTTCCGTCAACGCGCTCCGTGAGGAGTAATAGTCCATCAACGCGTTGATCAGGTAGGGCACCGTTCCTACCATGAGCAGCAGGGCCATGAGCTTCCACCGGAGGCCCCAGCCCTCTTTAAAGGTTGTTTTTGCCTCTTGACGTTTCATTCCCTTGTTCCCTCCTGTCTCTGGTTCGATTCCGGGACTGCGGGCCTGCGGTTCCGCCCGCCTGCCGCCTCCTGACTGCGGTTTCCTGGGGAAACCGGGTTCAGCCGCGCTCCACGCTTCCTGCCCATGTTGTCCTCATTCCCTCCTGTCTTGAAAAAATAATTCCGCACTCGTTTCCTTGTTTATATGGACATCTTCAAAATTCCGCAAGCCTGCCGTGCAGGGGGCGGACGTTTTTTGTATTTTTGATGCGTCTGCGTGCAGAGGCGGACCGTGTACGGGCGGTTCGCGTGTACGGGCGGTTCGCGAACCGCCCCTACGGAATTCGGATCATGCCGGACGGTGCGGCATCCGCATTCAATTGATCTTCCGCCCATCGGGCCGGGTTATTCTGAATATATTCCCGGACGGCCTGCAATTCCTGTTCATTCCGAATGACCCGCTCCCAATAATTGCGCTGCCACAACGGCACGCTCTCTGCCCCGCGCAATGCGTTGACCCGTTTGGTGGACACCGTTTTAAATGCGCCGATCAGCCGACCCAGAGGTTTCTTCTTTTCTGAAGAAACGTCCAGCAGAACAAGGATGCCGTGCAGATGATTCGGCATGACCGTCCATGCGTCCAATTCCACATAACTATGCTGGGCGGCCAGCCATTCCCACGTTGCGGCGGCAATTTCTCCTGCCGCGTTCAGCCGCATCTGCCCGTCCGCAATCTCCCCGAACAAATATTCCCGCCCTTGGGTGCAAATCGTCACAAAATACGCCCCGGCCTGCGTGTAATCATACCCCTGCAAGCGGATGGAACGGCGATGATGAATTGCCGGGTCGTAACGCATTTTGTCATTTGATGTGTAGGGGTGGTTCGCGAACCACCCCTACGGGATTCATTTCAATCCCCGCGAAACCACCGTGAATGGCAAACATTTTTGCCTGCGATCGCGTTCGGCAGGCGCGTTTCGCACCGCAGGGGCGGTTGGTTCGCGAACCGCCTGCGGAATTCCGCCTCGTTGCAGCGTCATGCCGCCAAAATTCCGTGGATGGTCTCCGGGATGTCCGCGTCCGGCAGCACCGCCGCCTCGCGGCAGTGCGCCGAGACCGACCAAGGCATGTCACGGTAGAGGCAGCCCGCCGGGTCCTGGACGATGCCTGCGCCGCCGACGCGGAGGATTTCGGCCATGCCTTCGGTGCCGTCCTCGCCCACGCCGGAAAGAATCACCGCCACCGCGTCGTCCTGCATCACCTCGGCCACCGAAAAAAAAAGCATGTTGATCGAGCCGCGCTGCGTGGCGAAGGGCGCGGCGGAAAGATGCAGCACCAGCCCTTCCTCGCGCTCATGCACGGTCATGTAGTCCTCGCCGGAGGAGAAATAGCAGCAGCCCGGCTCCAGCGGCTCGTTGTTCGCGGCCCGTTTGATCCTGAGCGGCGAGAAGCGGTCCATGTATTCGACAAATGCGTCCAGATGCTTGGACGGGGCGTAGAACATGACTAAATAGGCGGCGGGATATTCGGCGGAAAGATGCGGCAGGAGCTTGAGCAGCGCGCCGTAGCCGCCCTCTGCCGCGCCGACAGCCACAATTTTCTCGCAGCGGGAGCCGGACGGAAAAGCGGCCTGCTTGTTCTTGTTCACAGCCCGGACATAGCGCACCGCCTCCAGCTCGACCTCAGCAGCCAGATGCACCTTGCGGGCGATTTCCTTGGTCTGCTCGTTGAGATCAACTTCGGCGTTGCGCGAGGGCTTGGAGACAAAATCCACCGCGCCGTACTTGAGCGCGTCAAACGTCACCACCGCGCCGTCCTGGGTCATCGAGCTGAGCATCACCGTCGGGGTCGGCGCCTGAATCATCAGATGCTTGATGGTCTTGAGGCCGTCCATGACCGGCATCTCCACGTCCAGCGTCACCACGTCCGGCTTGAGCTGAGGAATGAGCTGAAGAGCCTCCTCGCCGTTCTCCGCCTCGCCCACCACCTGAACAAAGGGATCGTCCTTGAAGATGCCCGCGATCACCTTGCGCATCATCTTGGAGTCGTCAACGATGAACAGGCTGATTTTCTGCGCCTCGGTTCTGTCCGCAGCCGGCCCCAGTCCGCCGTCCAAAGCGGCCTTCCGTTTCAGCCTTGAGGTCACGCGGATGGTTTCCAGCTCATGCGGGCTGATGACCCGCTCGCCGCCGCCCGCCTCGGATTCAATGATGAAGCCGGGCGGCGCCCATTCAAAAATTTCCAAGGCCGCCTCGGCGCCGCGTTTTTTCTCGCAGACCGCGTTGACCAGCCTGCCTTTGTCAAAATCAAGCAGACCGTGCTTTTTCGCTCCGAAGCGGACCGAGACGCGGGCGGTGCGTCCGGCGGCCTCAAAGAGCGCGTCAATTTTTGCCGCCGAGATGCCGGGATGATAGTCGTTCTCGTCCAGCCGCTGAAGGCTTTCCAATATCGCGCAGCCGATGACCTCCAGATTGGCCGGCTTGGCCGCGTAGAGGTAGATGGAGTCCTTGCTCGGATAATTTTCGACCAGCTTGTGCGAGGGATGCCCGCCTTTCGTCATGACAATGCACTGGACATGGCGGTAGGAGGTCGAGACCAGCGACAGCACTTCCAGCGCGTCAAGACTTTCGGCATGAAGGTTGACCACCAGCACCGCGATTTTCTCATGCTTGAGCTTGTACAGCTCCTCGCCGGGACTGGTCGCGGTGAGCACGTCGAACTGATCGTATGCCCGCAGCAGCTCGTAAAGATCGTTGACAAAAAGCAGGTCGTCGTCAACGATGAGAATTTGCGATTTATCAGACATGGATGGCAGCTCGTCTGATGTTCACAAGAGATCAAAAAAGTGATGATGCATAAGAAAATTCCGTCTCTTCGGATGGTTGTCTGCGCCGGAGCCGGTCTGCGCGTGTTTCCGGTCTCCGCCATTACCAAGAATAGCATATCCGGACCTGAAATCAAAATCTTTCTTCCGGCCGCAGGCCGCGCGGCAGGGCCGCTGTCCTTGACTTTGCCGCTGGTTGTGCGATAATTCTATGAATACCAATTTGTTAATTATTCAGCGCGGCAAAAGCGGAAGATGAATTATATCCGTCCTGCCGCGCCTGTTCAAGCAAAGGCTGCGGATTTTCCGTTTGGAGGAGAAAAAATGATGAACAGACTGATTTTGGCGGCGGCTGCCGTCTGGCTTGTTCTGGCCGCCGGACCGGCTCAAGCGGCGGAAAGCGTCACCATCGGCTTCCTTTCATGGAACGGCCCGTTTAAAGGGATGCGGCAATGGGGCGCAACCGGGGAGTATCTCGCTGAACAGCTGGGGCGGCCTGTGACTGTGCTGCCCTTGGAGTTCCATGAGGTGCTGCCGGCGGTCGCGGCGGGCCGGGTGGATTTTTTCACTGCTGATCCGGCGATGTATCTGGCCGCAAGCAGAGAGCATGGCGCGGCGGCGGTGCTGACGATGAAAAATGCGGAGGTCGGCACAGAGCAGATCGGCGCGGCGCTTTTCACTGCGGCGGAAAACGGGGCGGTCAACGGCCTGACCGATTTGCAAGGCAGAAAATTCGGCGCGCTGCGGCGCTGGTCCTTCGCAGGGTGGCGGATGGCGGAAAAGGAATTTCTCGACGCAGGGCTGGATGCCTACACTTGGCTCTCCACCCTTCGTTTTTTTGACACTCCGCAGGCGGTTGTCAAAGCCGTTCTCAACCGGCAGGTCGACGCTGGCACTCTGCCTGCGGGCCTCTTGGAGCAGATGGCGGCGGCGGGCGCGCTCAGGCTGGAGGATGTCAAAATCCTGGAGCAGAAATTTCACCCGGATTTCCCCTACCTTTGCTCAACGCTGCTGTATCCGGGCTTTCCGCTGGCCCGGACGGCGGACGCTGATCCTGAACTGGCCAAGCAGATTGCCGCCGCGCTCAAGGCCATGCCGCCGGAGCATCCAGCCCTGCTTGCCGCCGGACTCAGCGGCTGGATTGATCCGCTCAACTACGCAGGCGTGGAGCAGATGCTGGGCCAGCTCAAAGGCGGCAGGCCGGATCAGTGAGCTGCCGACTTACCGCCGCTTCGCCGCCGCCTTGTTGAGCAGGTCAGCAAAAGTGCCCATTGACTTGGGAGCCTCTTTCGGCGGCGGAGTCCAGCTCTTGTCCTCATCTTCCTCTTTGGCGACGTAGTCTTCCGGCGCAAGGGAGATGCGCTGCTGGGCTTTGTCCACACCGTCCACCTTCACTGTCACCGCCTGGCCTTCGGACAGCGCCTCGCGGGGATGGTGGATGCGGCGGCCAGAGCCGAGTTTGGAGATGTGCAGCAGGCCGTCAATGCCCGGCTCCAGCGTGATGAACGCGCCAAAGGCGGCCAGCCGCGAGACCGTGCCGCTGTGGACGCTGCCGATCAGGTATTTTTCTTCGACCCGATCCCACGGATTTTCCAGCATGTCGCGCAGGCTGAGGGAGATGCGCTCTTTGTCCCAGTCAATTTTTTTCACCAGCACCGCCACCCGCTGGCCAATGCTGAGAACATCCTCAACCTTGGCAGTTTGGCCCCAAGCCAGCTCGGAGATAGGAATCAGGCCGTCCGCGCCGCCGATGTCAACAAAGGCCCCGAAATCACGGATGGAGCTGACTGTGCCTTCGACGCGGTCGCCCTCGTGCAGGCTCTCACGCAGCTGCGCCCTGCGCTGCTCGCGCTCCTCTTCCAGCAGGGCGCGGGCGGAGACGATGATGTTGCGGCCTTTTTTGCCGAACTCAATGATCTTGAAGACCATTTCCTGATCCAGATACGTTTCCGCCGACTCGGTGCGGTGCAGGCCCATCTGCGAGTACGGGCAGAAGGCGCGCTGTCCGGCGACCGTCACTTGGAAGCCGCCTTTGATCTCCGCCGTCACCTTGCCCTTGACCGGAATGCCCGCCGCAAACGCCTGCTCCAGCTCCGCGCTGCCCGCCCGGCCAGAGCCGACGCGGGTGGTGAAGACCAGCTCGCCGCCGCGCTGGGCAAGAAAAAAGACGGTGATCTTGTCGCCGACACCGAGAGTCAGCTCGCCGTTTTCATTGCGGCATTCGGCTGCGCTGAGAAGGCCCTCGCTCTTGCCGCCGAGATCAAGAAAGATGTTCTCGCCGCTGATGTCGGCAATCACCGCCTCTATCTTGTCGCCGGGCCGAAGCTGCTGGCCAGTGACGGTTTTTTCTTGGAACAGGTCTGCAAAGGATTCTTGGGTCATGGTTGGAATGCAGGCAGAAATAACATTGACAACGAATCTACATAACTCATTTTTTCTTAAATTAAATATGATACTGGACAAACAGATAAAAAACTATACACGCTGAATATTTTAGTTTTATTTAATTTATTGTCATTTTTAATCGAAGTAATTCATTTTTTGAATGAGCATCTAAGATATCTCTGTAACCATCAGAGACATCTATTCCTTCATCGGAAATTACTTGCTTAGATATAGGCCCACTTTCAAGGTAATTAACCATTAAATCTTCAGTTGAAATGTATTTTTTGGAGAGAAGAAATTCGTTTAAATAAGAATGACAACCTTTTAGTTTCTCCATCAATTTCATTAACGATAACTCCATGTCAAGGCAGCCAATTTTAATGTCTATCTCATATTTTTCCTCATTTGAGCTATAAGCTAAAGTGTTAAAACTAGTTCCAATTGGCAGTGTTGCGTATGATATTGTTTTTGAGGTCAATCCATCAAGTGAATAAGATAATGCACCCATTACTGGATAAACATCATTTCTTGCTAATTTTTTAGAAGTTTTTGATCCAGATAAATGCTGTATATAATTCCTAAAAGAATTTACTTCTTTCAGGCAAGTATCAAAATTTGAGTACCTCTCATCTTTATGAGAAAGCCCACGTATTTTTCCTATGCAATCACCATATCTATGCAGCATATCAATCAATGTCCATGCCGAAGAATAAATCAATACGACGGAATCCGTGTGGGAGTTATTAAATATTCTTAGCAGTTCTAATAAATTATTATAATTTGATTCAGCAATTAGATAAGAAACTCTAACCGCTTCAATTAAGCACATCGTTAACCTGTCATTGATATTCTGAAGTTTCTTCATATGACCTCCTGACATATCGTTACAAACGATTGCTAATCGCCTCTTTTACTGTCTCACCACCTCAGTCCCCGGCGGCAAATCCAGTCGGACAAGTTCCTCGGTAACTTTAGCAGAACCCGCAGGCAGCTCATTAAACTTGATGTTGTTGAAAAGCAATTCCGTCAGCGTATCGAAATGATCTTCCATCACCAGCTTGCGGATGTTGGACTTGCTGTCAAACCAGACATGCACCGTTTTAATCTGCCCGTGCGGCTTTTTTGGCACAAGCTGCGCGATCTGAATATCCTGCCCCGCTGCTGCGCTGGAAACAAAGCGGCTCTGCGCAGGCTGAACATCAAAATCATCAGTCAAATTGCGGCTGCCTGCAAAAAGCGAAGCGGTGATGTCAGATTCCAGCTCCGCCGCTGAGGAAATCAGCACCTGCTTGTCTTTTTCCGTATAAACAGAAAGCTGCTTGCCGTCATTGAGAATAATCTGCTTGTCCGGCTCAGTGTAGTTCCAGCGCATGATGCCCGGACTGCCGTTGCCGGGGCGGTAAAATACGCTGCTGCCCGCGCCGTGTCGGTCGCGTCTGCCGCTGCGGGTGATTTGCTGGAAATCAAAACTGAAGCTGGTCTGGCTGCGGTAAAGCTGCTGAATTTTTTCGACCTGCTGCCGCAACTCCGTCTCGGAGGCGGCTCTGGCTCCGCGCAAATCAGCGGCCAGCAGAACAAAAAGCAGGAGGGGAAGGAAAAGAAAATTACGGAATGCCGGATTAAACATCTACTTTTTCCAAATGAATAGGTCGGCCAAAAATGCGGTCAGCGAGCTGCTGCACCGGGCCGGTGGAGTCAGAAACAAAAAAGCGGCTTTGCCGCCCGCGCTCCGCCCTATTTAAAGCGATATCGGGATTTTTATCAAGAAATTCTTTCAGGTGCCGGGCCGCTTCCGCTGAAGAGTCAATCAGCCGCACCCGCCTGCCGATCCGGGTCTGAATCAGCCTGCCGAGCAGAGGATAATGCGTGCAGCCAAGGATCAGCGTGTCGATCTGCTGTTGGCGCAGCGGCTGCAAATAACGGCGCAGAATCATTTTGGTCTCGCGAGCGTCAAGCCAGTCCTCCTCGACAAGGGGAACCAGCAGCGGGCAGGCTTGGCTGAAAATTTTGCAGCCGGGCCGCGCCGCCTCCAGCCGCCGCTCATACACCTGCGAGCGCACGGTGGCTCTGGTGCCGATGATGCCGATTCTGCCGCTGACAGTCACTGCCGCCGCTTTTTCCACAGCAGCAGCGACCACGTCGATGATTGGAACCGAATACTGCCGCCGCAAGGTTTCAGAGGCGGTGGCCGCCGCAGAGTTGCAGGCGATCACCACCGCCGCCGCTCCCTGACTGAGCAGGAAATCGGTGTTGCGGCGGCAGCATTCGGTGATGACTTCGGGGCTTTTGGAGCCGTAAGGGCTGCGGGCGATGTCGCCGAAATACAGCAGCGGCAGATCAGGACAGAGGTCTTCAATCGCCTTGGCGACGGTCATCCCGCCGACCCCGGAGTCAAAAACGCCGATCATCGATCATGCGGATTTTTTCTTTTTGCCCGCCCGCTCGGCGATGGACTTGCGCAGGTTCGGGTGAATGCCGCGCTCCTTGCTGGCTGCCGAACGCTCGTCGGACAGGGCCTTGGCGCAGAGGGACTGACGGCTGGAGAAGCCGTATTTCTTGCGGTACTCGCGGGCTGTCATGCCGTGGGATTTCAAATGCTTGGTCAGCATCTTGAAAGCCTGGCCGCACTCAAGGCAGACGATGTCGTTCTTGCGGATCGAACGCTTCGGCTCCATGATTGGAGCCGCGTCTTTATCCTCCGCGCCGCAGCCGCAGCTTTCAGCGTCCTGCAAGGATTTCAGCGTCTGATAGGTGCTCTGGAGAGCGGCTTTGATCTCATCGCCGCTCATCTTGGAGCCGCTGGATTGAGACTGGACAATTTCAGCAGCAAGTTCAACTAATGTTTTGCTCATGTTGCACTCCAATGGAAATGAATAGGTTAAGCAGCGGACAAAGCATGAAAACAAGACCGCCTGAACATCTGCGCCGCTGACAGGAAAGCCCGGAAAAAACAGCTGCTGCCGATGCCCGGCAGCCGACTGCTCGCCGCTGTTTTTCTTCTTTGCGCAAACAGCAGGGCTGATGCCGCCTGCCCGCTGTTTTTTTTCTGCCGTCCACAGGATGACAGGCTGAGCTGCCGAATCAGGGTCATGCGCGTCCGCCTTGGTGTCCGCTGCCGATGACAGATAAATCAAATTTAATTATCTTATCTGATTTATTTGCACAGTGCAATACTATTACGCAGGAGCGGAACGTTTATTTTGAATCCGCATGTCTTATCTGGCATGAGACATGGACAGGATGCTCTTGAATTCTTGAAATAATCACCGCGTCTGCCCGGGCTTTTCAAGGTGATGCCGGGCCAAGGCGCGGCAGGCCGGGAACAGCGGCGCGACCGCTTTCCTGATTGACAGGCGGGCGGCGCGGCATTATTGTTGGCTTATCTGGGCGGCTTTTTATTGCGGCAATGATATTAGCCGGTTAAATCATACCACCACGAGGTGCGCAAATGCCTGTGTACGAGTACAGATGTTCCGCCTGCGAGCGTGTGTTTGAAGTGCAGCAGAAAATCAGCGATCCGCCGCTGACAACCTGCTCCGAATGCGGCGGCGGCGTGAAAAAATTGGTTTCCGCCAGCGCTTTTCACCTGAAGGGCGGCGGCTGGTACGCGGACGGCTACAGCTCCGGCGGCAGCTGCAAGGAGGGCGGCGGCGCGGCCAAAGAGCCGCCCGCCTGCCAGGGCGGAAGCTGCCCCGGCTGCCCCTCAGCCTCCTGACTCCGCCACTGCCGCCCGCCAGCCGCTGTCGGCGGCAGTGGAGTTTTTGATTGACAGGCTCTTGTCACCGCTGGTACTCTGAAGATATATCAATGAAATTGTCCGGGCCACGGCGGCGGATGCAGGCCGTCCGGCGGCACGCCACCGCAGAGCAAGGAGAGGAAAGATGGCAAGCGCAGCGGCAGCAGAAGGTTTTTTTGGCAAAATCGGCGCATGGCTGCAAAGCACCAATGTGCCGCAGCAGATTCAGGACGTTGATTTCTCAGGTCTGTTCAGCAATCCCTATTTTTTAGTCCCCTTCATCGCCATTGTCGGCTACATGATCTGGAAGCAGTCATTCAATGAGCTGATCATCCTTTTGATATTCATAGCCCTTTGGTGGCTTTCCGGCACCGAGTACATGCAGACCCTGGTTGTGGACGGCGAGCTGCAGATCAAAAAGATACTGCCGGTGCTGATCGGCGCCTCGGCGGTCTTGGCCTTCATCATCTACTTGTATTTCGGACGGCACTGAGCCGGGCGTTTTTTTCTCTTCTGAATCGGGCTACCCAGCATGGACTACCGCAACGCTGTTTTTGTCGTCACCTCGGAGGACTCCTGTCCTATTTACAATGTCGGCGAGGAGCTGCAAATTCAAGACGGAGCGGTCAGCGCTGATTTTGAAAAGCCGGTCTGCATGCTGCTGGTGCAGGAGCTGCACAAAGCCTTGATTAAAAAGCCGGGCGAGCAGCGCTTCACTCAGATGGCGATGCAGCGGGCCTCCTTCAAATGCCCTGGCTGCACCGGCTCGATGCGCTTCGAGTATAAAAAGGAAAAAGGCTTCTCCACCTTGCAGATGAACCTGCTGCGGATTGCTGACAAAAAAGCCCGCAAGCGGCATGTAGAGGCCCTGTTCAAGCATCTGCGGACGATGGAGGTTTTTGAGCTGCTGGAGGATCATGACCTGCTCGATCTGATCTCCATGCTCAAGCTCAAGCAGTTTGACCCCAACAAGATCATCATCGCCGAAGGCGCCAGAGGCACCCATCTTTACATCATTCTTTCCGGCAAGGTGGCCATTGTCAAAGGCGAGAAGGAGGTCATCGCCGAGATCGGGCGGGGCGAGATTTTCGGCGAGATGAGCCTGCTCTCCGGCGAGCCGGCGGGCAGCTCGGTTTATTCACGCACTGTGGTCAAATTTGGCACCATCAACGGCAAGGATTTGAAATTCATCCTCAACCGCTATCCGGTGCTGCAAATTTTCTTTTACCGCCTCTTGGTCAACCGGGCGCAGATGAACATGGCCCGCTCCGGCAAGATCAGCTCCGGCATGAGCGGCGAACTGATCTACATCAGCCCGGTGGAGCTGTTCCAGCTGATCAACTCCGGCGGCAAATCGGGCAAGGTGGATCTGATCTTCCCGGATGGCCACGCGGTCATCCTTTTCAATGAAGGCGAGATTGTTTACGCCACCATCGGCGATCTAGAGGGCAAGGAAGCACTCTTCGAGGTGATGGGCAAAAAGAAAGGCTCCTTCAGCTACAACACCCATCTGGCGGCCAAATATCACAAACTTCAGCCGCTGGGCGGCTTCATGGGCCTGCTCATGGAAGGCTTGCAAAAGCTGGACGAGCTGCAGGCCGGGGCTGCCGCCGGGCCAGGTCAGCCGGAGCAGGACTTCGACATGGACGAGGACGACGAATAGCCTCTGTCCGCTCCTGCGCGCTCCTTGGCGCCACCGTTTTCCTTCCGCGTCAAACCGACTGAATGGAATTCCGCAACGCTGTTTTTGTGGTGACTGAGGAGCACTCCTGTCCGCTCTACAACGTGGGCGAAGAGTTCAGCGTGCAGAATTCCTCCTTGAGCGTGGACCGGGACAAGCCGGTCTGCCTGCTGATGGTGCGGGAGCTGCTCAAGGCCCTCAGCGACACCAAAGCCTTGGAGCAGCGGATCAGCCTCCAGCCGCAGCAGAAGGCCAAGTTTGAATGCGGCGGCTGCACCGGCCTGATCCGCTTTGAGTACAAAAAAGAGCGGGCCTACTCCACCTTGCAGATGAACCTGCTCAAAGCGGCGGAGCAGCGGGCCAAGCAGCAGATCATCGCGCAGTTCTTCGGCATCCTCCGTGACATGGAGCTGTTCGAGCCGTTGAGCGACTTTGATTTGCAGGACTTGGCCCTGATGATGAAGATGAAGGGCTATCCGCCCAACAAAATCATCATTGAGGAGGGCGAGCGGGGCACGAATTTTTATGTCGTCCTTTCCGGCAAAGTGGCGGTGGTGCGGAAGGACAGCGAGATCATCGCCGAGATCGGGCCAGGCGGCATCTTCGGCGAGATGAGCCTGCTTTCCGGCGAGCTGACCTATCCCTCGGTCTATTCGCGCACCGCCTGCCAGCTGGCCACGCTCAACTCCAAAGATTTCAAGCATGTTCTCTCCAAATATCCTATCCTCCAGATATTTTTCTACCGTGTTTTAGTCAACCGCGCTCAGGAGAACACCCTGCGGCAGGGCAAGATCAGCTCCGGCATGAGCGGCGATCTGACCGAGATCAACCCGGTGGATCTGTTTCAGATGATCAATTCCGGCGGCAAAACAGGGCGGGTTTCTTTTGAGCTGGAAGGCAGCGGGACAGCCGAAGCCCTGTTCAACGAGGGCGAAGTGGTCAGCTGCTCGCACGGCGCGTTGACGGACAAGAACGCATTCTTCGCCATTTTAGTGCAGCAGAGGGGCCGCTTCACCTACACCAAGGGCCTGACAGCCGAGGAAAAACAGCTGCCGGTGCTGGGCGGTTTCATGGGGCTGGTCATGGAGGGCCTCCAGCGCATTGACGAGGAACAGGAGATCGGCGACGAGTAGCAGTCTCAGAGCCTGCGGAAAATCAGGCAGGCGTTGATGCCGCCGAAGCCGTAGCTGCTGGACATCACGGTGTTCAGCTCCGCCTGCCGGGTCTCGCGGACGATATTCATGTCCTCGGCTTCCGGCTCCAGATTGTCAATATTGGCGGTGGCGGCGATGAAGCCGTGCTTGAGCATCAGCAGGCTGTAGATGGCCTCGTGCGCTCCTGCCGCGCCGAGCGAGTGGCCAGACAGCGATTTGGTCGAGCTGATCTGCGGCACGCTGCTGCCGAAAACCTGCCGCACCGCCCGCAGCTCCACCATGTCGCCCGCAGGCGTGGATGTGCCGTGGGCGTTGAGATAATCGACCGTTTCAACACCCGCCATTTGCAGGGCCATGCTCATGCAGCGGGCCGCGCCTTCGCCGGAGGGCGAAACCATGTCGTGGCCGTCCGCTGTGGCTCCGTAGCCGATAATTTCCGCATAGATTGGCGCGCCCCGGCGGCGGGCGCGCTCCAGCTCCTCCACCACCAGCACGCCCGCGCCGTTGGCGACGACAAAGCCGTCCCGGTCGCGGTCCCAAGGCCGCGAAGCCTGCTCAGGCCGGTCGTTGAAGCGGGTCGAGAGCGCTCCCATCGCGTCAAACATCGCGGTCTGCGTCCAATGCTCCTCGTCGCTGCCGCCCGCAAAAACGATGTCCTGCCTGCCGAGCAGAATCTGCTCATACGCCGCGCCGATGCAGTGCGCGCCGGTGGCGCAGGCCGAGGAGACAGAATAGCAGACTCCGAGAATTTTGAACGGCGCAACCAAGCCGGCGGAGACTGTGCTGGCCATGGTGCGCGGCACCATGAAGGGGCTGAGGCGGCGCAGGCCCTTGCTGCGCACGATGTCCGCCGCAGCCACCACATTTTCCGCCGAAGTGCCGCCGGAGCCGATGATCAGGCCGGTGCGCGGCGAGGAGACTTCATCCGCGCGCAGGCCGCTGTCCTTGACCGCCTGCCGCATGGCGATGCAGGCGTAGGCGGCGGCATTGCCCATAAAACGCAAAGTTTTCTTGTCAAGATGCTCCTCGCAGCGCAGGCGGGTGAAGGCGCCGATCCGCGACCGCAGGCCCAGCTCCTCGTAGGCAGGCCAGCAGCGGATGCCGGAACGGCCCTGCCGCAGCGCGTCCAGCACCTCCTCCGCGCTGTCTCCCAAGGGCGAAACAATGCCCAAACCTGTGATGACCGCTCTCCGCATTCCTTCTTGCTGTTTGCCGTCTTTTTTTGTATGAATGGAGCGCGGGCCGCGCCCACCCTTGAAACAAAACAGATTTTTTCCAAAAAAACAACATTTTTTCCTGAAAAGGACGGAACTTGCCGGTATGACTGCCGCAATTTCCCTTTCAGACTAAAAGGACTGGCGGCATGAGCGCGAGAAAAATCAAACAGCAGGTGCTTGACCTGCTCGGTCAGGAAGACTTGACGCAGATTGAGCGCGGCTTGTCCGCCTTGGACGCGAAAGAGGCGGTCAACGCCCTCATCGCCGCCATCTGCCGGAGCGAGGAGCGGCTGCGCTGGCACGCGGTCACGGCGACAGGCTGGACGGTCGCCCGCTTAGCGGACAAGGAGATGGAGGCGGCGCGGATCATCATGCGCCGCCTGCTCTGGAGCCTGAACGAGGAGTCCGGCGGCATCGGCTGGGGCGCGCCGGAGGCGATGGCCGAAATTTTCTGCCGCCACGAGGGCTTGGCCGAGGAATACGTCCACATGCTCCTGTCCTACATGCGGCCAGACGGCGACCTGCCGCATCAGGACGGCAATTTTTTGGAGCATGAAACCTTGCAGCGCGGCCTGCTTTGGGCTGCCGGGCGGCTGGCGCAGTGCCGCCGCGAGCTAGCTTTAAGTAAAGGCATGGCCGACGATCTGCCGCAGTATTTGGATTCACCAGACGGCGCGGTGCGCGGGCTGGCGGCGCGGGCGATGGGCCTGCTGGGCCGCTGCGCCAATTTTGCAAGACTGCATGAGCTGCAAGCGGACAGCGCGAGGCTGCGGCTCTATGAGGATGGAAAAATCAGCACTGTGACCGTGGCTGAGCTGGCGGCGCAGGCTCTTGCGAGGCTGAAGACATGAAAACAATATTTCCCCACGCCGCCTGCCTGCAATTAGAAATTCATGTCGGCGACATTCCAGCCAATCTACGCCAGTTCCGCGAGCTGCTGGCCGCGCAGCGGTTCCCGGAAAACACCCTTGCGGTTCTGCCGGAAGTCTGGGCCAGCGGTTTCGATTATCCCAACGCCGCCGCGCTGGCGGAGCAGAGTCCGGCAATTCTTGCCGAACTGCGCAACACAGCGGCGGAGCGCAGGCTCTGGTTCGCCGGCTCGCTCTTGGAGCCGCAGCCCGGCGGCGGCAGGCCCTGCAACACCCTTTTTCTTGTCGGGCCGGACGGCATGGCGGGCAAGTATCAGAAGCAGCATCTGTTCCGCTTCTGGCAGGAGGAAGAATATTTGCAAGCCGGACAGGAGCCGCTGCCTATCAGCAGTCCCTTTGGGCCGATTGGCGCCCTGATCTGCTACGACCTCCGTTTTCCTGAAATCAGCCGGAACCAAGTTTTCGCGGGCAGCCGTTTGATCATCGTTTCCGCGCAATGGCCTTCAGCCCGGCTGGCGCACTGGCGGCTGCTGACGCAGGCGCGGGCGGTGGAGAATCAGGCTTTTGTCGTCGCCTGCAACGGCTGCGGCGCGGTCGGCGAGGGCAGGCTGGCCGGGCACTCGCTGCTCATCGCCCCGGACGGCCAAATTCTTGCCGAAGCAGGGGAGGAAGCTGAATGCGTCCAGGCGCAGCTTGACGAGGCGGAATTAGACAAGCTGCGCTCCCGCTTCTGCACGGCTGGCGAGCGGCCTTGGCCGGGCTGGGACGCAAACAAGATGGTTGATCTGGAGACCCTGCGGGCGCGGCTGGCATTGATCCGGCGGCAGGGCAGCAAGGCCGTTTTCACCAACGGTTGTTTTGATCTCCTTCACGCCGGACACGTCGATTATCTGGAGCAGGCCCGCGCCTGCGGCGACTGCCTTGTGGTCGGTCTGAACGCGGACAGCTCGGTGCGGCGGCTGAAAGGCCCGTCCCGCCCGGTGAACAGCGAGGCGGATCGGGCCAGAGTCTTGGCCGCGCTCGGCTGCGTCGATTTCATCACCATTTTTGCGGAAGACACTCCGCAGCGGCTTATCAGTGCCCTGCTGCCGGATGTGCTGGTCAAGGGCGCGGACTGGCCGGAAGAGCAGATCGTCGGAGCCGCCGAAGTGAAGGCCGCTGGCGGCGCGGTGCGGCGGATCGCCTTCCGGCACCAGCAGTCCAGCAGCGGGATGATCAGCAGAATCCTGCGGAGCTGCGGCCCGCAGGGCTGAGGCGTTTCAAAGCGGCTGCACGATCAGATGCTCCATGATGTACTGGCGGCGGACGGGCGTATTTTTGCCCATGTAAAACTCAAGCAGGCCGCGCACTTCAGCAATATTGTCCGCCCGCACCTGCTGAAGGCGCATGTCCGGGCCGATGAACTGCTTGAATTCCGGCGGTGAAATCTCGCCCAAGCCCTTGAAGCGTGTCACCTCCACATTGCCGCCGCCCGTCTGCGCCTTGAGGCCGAGCACCGCCTCGTCCCTCTCCCGTTCTGAGTAGCAATAGACCGTCTGCTTCTTGTTCCGCGCCCGGAAGATCGGTGTTTCCAAAATATAGACATGCCCCTGCCGGATCAGCGGCTCGAAATAATGGAGAAAAAAGGTCAGCAGGAGATTGCGGATGTGCAGGCCGTCCACGTCCGCGTCCGTGGCAAGAATGATCCGGTCGTAGCGCAGGTCTTCGGCGGAGTTTTCGACGTTCAGGCTCTGCATCAAAGCGTACATTTCCTCGTTTTTGTAGAGGACATCCAGTTTCTGGCCATGCACGTTAAGAGGCTTGCCCTTGAGCGAGAACACCGCCTGCGTGAGCGGGTCGCGGGAAGAGACGATGGAGCCGGCGGCGGACTGGCCTTCAGTGATGAAGATCATGTTTTCCTCGCCTGGCTTGGAGGCTCTGCCACGCTGCGGATGATATTTGCAGTCCTTGAGCTGAGGAATTTTGAAGGCCACCTTTTTGGCCTGAGCCTTGGCCTCCTTGCGCACGCTTTGCAGCTCCTTGCGGATGCGCTCGTTGCGCTGCACTTTGATCAGCAGGGCCTCGGCGGTCTCCGGCTGCTTGTAGAGATGGTTCGCCACGGCCTCGCGCACCGCGTTGACGATCCAGGCGCGGATGTCGGTGTTGCCCAGCTTGTTCTTGGTCTGCGACTCAAAGACCGGCTCCTGCACCTTGACCGCCAGAATGCCGACCAAACCGTCGCGCACATCCTCGCCTGTATATTTTTTACCCGAAAACTCGTTCACCCCTTTGAGAATGCCCTCGCGGAAGGCGGAAAGGTGCGTGCCGCCTTCAGAAGTGTAGGTGCCATTGACAAAGGAGTAGTAATTTTCCGTGTAATTTTCGGTGTGAGTGAAGACGAATTCGAGGGCCTGCTCTTTATGCTCAATGGCCGGATAGATGCCGCCGCCGTCCAGCTCTTTAGCCAAAAGATCGGGCAGACCTTTCTTGGAAAAATATTCCCGCGCAGGCTCGTCCGCCCAGTTCAGACAGAGCCGCAGCCCGGCGTTGAGATAAGCGTACCGCCAGAGCCGCTGCTCGACATAGCTGAGATCAAAAGTGAAGTCTGGGAAAAGCTGCTGATCGGGCAAAAATTCAATCAAGGTGCCGTCCGGCTCGCCGCTTTGGCCCGCTTCCTCCCGGATCAGCCTGCCGCAGGCGAACTCCGCCTGCATGCAGCGGCCCTCCCGGTGCGAGCGGACCATGAACTGGGCGGACAGCGCGTTGACCGCCTTGGTGCCCACGCCGTTCAGGCCGACCGAGAATTGAAAGACTTCGGTATTGTATTTCGCTCCGGTGTTGATGACCGAGACGCAGTCCACCACCTTGCCCAAAGGAATGCCGCGCCCATAGTCGCGCACCCGGCAGCGGCCCTCCGCATCCACGGCGATCTCAATCTGCCTGCCGCAGCCCATGATGTACTCGTCCACAGCGTTGTCGATGATTTCCTTGAGCAAAATATAGATGCCGTCGTCAGGATCAGAGCCGCTGCCGAGGCGGCCTATGTACATGCCGGGCCGCTTGCGGATGTGCTCCAGCGAGCTGAGGGTTTTGATCTTTGATTCGTCGTACTGGTGCTGTTCGGTCACGTCGTCGTCTGCCTTGCAAGGGTTCTGGGGAGGAAAAAACAGCGCAAGTGTACCCGCTCCGGCGCGGCCCGTCAAAAGGTATGCGCGGAGAGCCGGAGCTGGGCAGTTTTTACTCAGTCAACGCGGCGGGCGGGTAATATCTACCCGGAGAAAAACGCGGGCAAGCTGCCAATCCGGCAGGGAAAAAATAAAAAAGGCACTTTTCACAGTGACATAACGTTGTGGCACGTTATATAATAAAACTGGCACGGATTTAGCATTACTCAGATCAAGCGAACTGACGAGGCATCTGAAAATGAATACTGCACAGACAACAGGAAACGTCATCATTGCTGCGGCCCTTGCGGCCAACGTCATGGTTTCTTCCGGCCTTCACGCGGCGGCGGCCCCGCCCTGCGACGTGAAAACCGGACTCTGCCTGCTGCCCGGAGCGGCTTCAGCGGCAAAGGAAGCTCTCGTCTTTGAAACAAGAAAGGCCGCATTGAAAAATCTGGTCTCCCGGCAGGCGGCGGACTGCGCCTTGACCGGCAACGCAGGCGGCAGCCTCACTTTGTCGGCCAAGCTGGCCGGCGAGCTGTTCAGCCTGCGCGAGCAGATGATTCTCAAAGCCAAGGACAGCGGCCTGCTGCTGCAGCTGCCCGGCATTGTCATGGAATTCATGGGCAGCTGCGGGCTGAAGAAAGATTGGAACCAGCTCTGCGGCGATTACGGGAGCCAGCTCCGCAAATACGGCATTCCGTACCGGAAAGGGATACTTGCCGCTTCGGCGCAGGAATCCTGACCAGCATCAACCACGCTCAACCCGGTACCCCGGCAGGTTTACTCCTCCTTTTTTTCCTGCCGGGGTATTTTTTTCACATCATGTTCTCCGGGTCCACATCGACCGTCAGCCGCACTTTTTTCCCGCAGATTTTCCTTTTTTCCCGCAGCAGCTGATCGCAAAGCCAGTGCAGCATTTCCGGCTGCGCTCCTTTTAAGAGGAGCTGCCAGCGGAAGCGGTTTTTAATCAGCGCGAGCGGTGCCGGAGCCGGGCCAAGGATGTCCGCAATCAGGCTGTTTTGTGCGATGACGGCCCGCAGCAGTACCGCCGCCGCTTTGGCCGCCGCCTCAACCTGCATTTCATTTTCCCCGCTGAAGCGAAGATTAATCAGCCTGCCAAAGGGCGGATAGCCGAGCATCGAGCGCAGGGCGATTTCCTGCTCATACACGGCGCGGCAGTCGTGGGCGCGGGCCGCTGTCAGCACGTAATGGCTTGACTGATGCGTCTGAATGATGACCTTGCCCGCCAGCTCGCCCCGCCCCGCCCTGCCCGTCACCTGCGCCAGCAGCTGGAAGGTGCGCTCCGCCGCCTTGCAGTCAGGCAGACTGAGACCGCTGTCCGCCCAGACCACCCCGACCAGCGTCACTTTGGGAAAATGCAGCCCTTTGGCCGCCATCTGCGTGCCGACAAGAATATCAATCTCCTGCTCCCGCACCTGCCGCAGCACGGCGAGCTGCTCCCGGCGGCTTCCTGTTGCGTCGCTGTCCAAGCGGGCGACCCGCGCTTCAGGAAAAAGCCGCCGCACCTCTGCCTCCACCCGCTCCGAGCCAAGCCCAAGCCCGGCCACGTCGCCTGAGCCGCAGTCCGGGCAGATGATGTCCGGCCTGAGCGTGTAGCCGCAGTAGTGGCAGATCAGCTGGTTGCGGCCCCGGTGCAAAGTCAGCGAAACCCGGCAGTTGCGGCAGCGCACCACTGCGCCGCAGTCCCGGCAGAGCATGAAGGCGGCGTAGCCCCGGCGGTTGACAAAGAGCAGGCTTTGCAGGTTGGCGGCCAGATTTTCCTTCAGCGCGGCCAGCAGCCGGTCAGAGAAAAACCAGTTCTCCTTCCGCCCGCGTTTTTCCTTGCTCAAATCAATTAACTCCACTGTCGGCATGACTTGGCCGCCGATGCGCTTGGGCAAGGCGAGCAGGCGGTATTTGCCCTGCTCGGCATGATAGAAGCTGCCGACCGAAGGCGTGGCCGAGCCGAGCAGCACCGGGCAGGAGGCGAAACGCGCCCGCAGCACGGCCATGTCGCGGCCATTGTAGCGCAGGCCGTCATCCTGCTTGTAGGCCGCCTCATGCTCCTCATCAACAATGACCAAGCCCAGTCCGGCGAACGGGGCGAAAACCGCTGACCGCGCTCCGACCGCGACTTTAGCCTCGCCCCGCAGAATCCGCTGCCATTGGTCGAAACGCTCGCCAGCGGACAAGCCGCTGTGCAGCACGGCCAGCCGCTCGCCGAAGCGGGAATAAAACTGCCCTTCCATCTGCGAGGCCAAGGCCAGCTCAGGCACGAGCACCAGCACGTTTTTCTTTTGCGCCAAACAATGCTCCGTCGCCCGCAGATAGACCTCGGTCTTGCCGCTGCCGGTCACGCCGTGGAGAAGGAAGGTCTGAAACGCGCCTGCGTCAATCGCAGTGCTGAGCGCACTGACCGCCGCCGTCTGCTCGGCTGTCAGCTCCGCCGGACGGTCGGAATACGGCAGCAGCTCGCCGAAGGGATCGCGGTAGACGTGCCGCTCCTCCAGCGTGATCAGACCTGCTGCCGCCAAGCCTTTGAGCGCGCCGGTCGCACCGGAATACAGTTTGGTCAGCTCGCGGCGCGGCATGACCGGACTGCCGCCGCAGCACTGATAAAAAAGCTCCAAGGTCTTCTGCTCGGATTTTTTCAGCGCGGCGACAGGCTGATCGGACAGCGGGGCGCAGAGCCGGACAACGGTTTCCGTTTTGGCCTTGGCCGCCGCGCCGCTGGAAGTCCCAGACAGCCCGGCAGGCAAAGCGGTGCGAATGACCTCGCCAATCGGGTGATGATAATACTCCGCCATCCAGCGGAAAAAGGGAATAAGCTGGGCAGGAAAAACGGGATATGCGTCAAGGCAGTCGGCGACCGCCTTGATTGAAACGGCTTCCTCGGCTTCCGGCAGCTGCGCCAGCACGTAGCCGACAACAAGGCGGCTGCCAAGCGGCACCAGCACCCGGATGCCGACCGGCAGCCGCTGCGGATGGCTGTAGGTCAGCGAGCCGGGCAGGGGCGCGGCCACGGCAACTTCATACAGCGGCACCGCCGCCCTCAGAGACGGCAGGCTTCGTGGCCGCAGAGGGTTCTGATATGCTCCCGGAACGGCCCGCCGAGCGAGGGATGCTCCAAGGCGATGTCAACAATGGCCTTGAGGTAGCCGAGCTTGTCGCCTGCGTCGTAACGGCGGCCTTGAAATTCGTAGGCGTACATGCCCCGCCGTTTCGACAGCGCCTGAAGCGCGTCAGTGAGCTGGATCTCGCCGCCGTGACCAGGGGTGGTCGTGCCGAGAATGTCGAAAATGTCCGGCATCAGGAGATAGCGGCCAATGATCGCCATGTCTGAATCCGACACGCCGGGCGCGGGCTTCTCCACCATGCGGCTGATTTTGCAGGTGCGCTCATGTTCCGTCGCCTCGCCTTCGACTATGCCGTAGCTGCCGGTCTGCGCCATCGGCACCCGCTGCACCGCGACGATGGATTCGCCGATCTGCTCGTAGAGGTCGAGCATCTGGCGGCAGCAGGGCGTTTCGCTGCGGACGAGATCGTCGCCGAGCAGCACCAGAAACGGCTCGTCGCCGACCACGTGGCGGGCCATCCAGATGGCATGGCCGAGGCCCAGCGGCTTTTTCTGCCGCACGGAAACTACGTCGATCAGGCCGGAGGTGCGCTCCAGCTCGGCCCGCAGCTGCTCCTTGTTCTTTTCCCTGAGCAGGGTGTCCAGCTCGAAGTTGTAGTCAAAATGGTTTTCAATCGCCGACTTGCCCTCTGAGGTGATGAGGATGACCTCCTGAATGCCGGAGGCCACCACCTCTTCGACGATATACTGAATCGTGGGCCGGTCGATGATGGTCAGCATCTCCTTGGGAATGGCCTTGGTGGCGGGCAGGAAGCGGGTGCCGAGACCGGCCACCGGAATGACGGCTTTGCGGATTTTTTTCATCTTTTTCTGCGTGGAATCGTGTTTTTCTGCGGCCAGCCCGGCTCACTCGCCGGCGGCCACGCCGATGGTCTTCAGGCACTCGCGCACCGGGGCATAGTTCACGGCCTCTTTCCAACCGGCGATCTTGCCGCTCTTCGCCGCATCGGAGTCCGGCTTCATCGCCAGCAGAGCGCCTTTGACCTGTTGTCGCAGCGTGTCATTCACGTGGGCCAGCGCGGCCAGCGGCCATTCAGGATACAGCTCGGTGGAGTAAACAAAGGGGAAATTTTTGTCCCCGCCCGGCTGGAGGATGCGGAAATCCTCCAGTTTGATCTTGCCGTCCGCCGCCATCCGCTCCAAAGTGTCAGTGCGGACAGTTCCTGCGTCAACAATGCCGTCGGCCACCGCCTTGACCACCTTTTCGTGCGTCCCCAGCTCTTCGTACAGGGCGCAGTCCTTTTCCGGGTCGATGCCGTTGGTCTTCAGGGTGTGGAGCGCCGCGTGGAGGCCGCCGAAAGAGGTGCGTTTGACAAAACCGAACTTTTTGCCTTTGATGTCCGCCAAAGTTTGAACCGGGCTGTCATTGCGCGTAAAAATCACCCCGCCGAACTGATGCACGCTTTTGCCGTTGATGCTGTTGATCATCGTGGCCACGGCCTCTGCGCCGTATTTGTCGTGCATGTCAACGTAGATGGCCGGATTGGCGAGCAGGAAGTCCACCTTTTTTTCGCGGACTGTCATGTCCACAGCATTGAAGGTCACAGGCAGCACGGCGCAGGACTTGCCCAGCGCCGTGCCAAGATAATCGCCGTGCGCGCTCCATTGGCTGATGGCCTTGAGATCGCCGCTTTTGGCCAGCACGCCGATGGCGCAGTTCTCCGCCGCCGCTGCCGGAAAAGCGCCAAGGGCGGCGCAAAGCCACAGCGTGGCTGAACTCATGAAAGACGACATTTTTTTGGACAGCATCATTTTTTTTCTGTGCGGTTGCGCATTGAGGTTTCGGGCCGAAAACAGCCCGCCGACATGCCGCCAACCTACCTTATCTGGAGAAAAAGTCAATGATTTTCAATTGCCCGCTCAGGCTTCCAGCAGCAGGGAAACCCATTCCTCTTCGTAAACCGCCTGCCGCAGGCGGAGGCCCAGCTGCCCGTAAATACGGAGAATGCTTTCCTCCTGACTGCCACAGAGCAGACCTGAAAGCACGAGCTGCCCCTTTGCCGCCAGCCGCTGGACAAGTGCCGGAGCCAGCTCAACCAGCACGTCGTGCAAAATGTTGGCGCAGATCAGATCGAACTGGCCGCTGATTTGCTCCAGCGGCTCCGCTGAAACCGTGACTCGTTCTGCAAGGCCGTTGCGGGCGATATTCTCCGCCGCCACTGCCACTGCAACCGGGTCGTTGTCAATGGCTGCCGCCGCCTTGGCCCCGAAGAGGGCGGCGGCCATGGCTAAAATGCCGGTGCCGGTGCCCACGTCCAGCATCTGTTGCGGCGGCGCGGCCTGACAGCACGCCTCAACCAAGCTGAGAGCCAGCTTGGTTGAGGCGTGCTGGCCGGTGCCAAAGGCCATGCCCGGATCCATCTCCAGCACCTGCTCGCCGGGCTGGGGAGCATAGCTCTCCCAGCTCGGCTTGATAATCAGACCGGGCACAATAGCGAAGGGCTTGAAATACTGCTGCCATGAGGTGGCCCAGTCCTCGTCGGCGAGCACAGAGCAGCTGATCTGCGGCGCAGGCAGGCCGTAGGCGGCCAGCAGCTCGCGCAGCTCCTGCTCAAGGCGGCGGAGCGCGTCCTCGCGTCCGGTCTCGTTTGTGAATGCAAAGAAGCCGCTGACTTGGCTCAGGCCATCCTTGACCGGACTCTGCTCCACCGCTGAGCCGCTGAGGACTCCAAGCAGATCCGTGACCGCCTCCAGCGCGGCCTCAGGACAGGGAAAGGTTGTTTTCAGCCATTGTGATGATGGTTGTGGTTGCGCCGTCATGATATTGCTCTTGGGTGCGGGGGAAAATGCTGAAAAAGCGGCCTGCCATCCTCATTGGTAGGAATAGGCACTCCGGGAGGCCGGGCTGTCGATCAGCAGGGCTTCGGCCAGCTGGCTGTCGTAGCCGTAGATGTCGTCATAAAAATGGGCGCTGCCGTCCTCAGCCTCCAGCGCGGTCAGATATAGAATATGCACCGGCAGCGGCGTGTTGAGGACTAAAACCTGCTGTTTTTTTGAGGCCACCGCTTTCCGCAGCCCTTCCTTGGTCATGCGCTGGCCGTCCTCCTGGAGGATGTGCCAGGCCAGCTCCAGCGGACGGCTGAGGCGGATGCAGCCGTGGCTGAAGGTGCGCCGCGTCCGATGAAAAAGCTCCTGGCCCGGCGTGTCGTGCATGTAGATGTTCTTGCTGTTGGGAAACATGAATTTAATCCGCCCTAGGGCATTGCCCGGCCCAGGATCCTGCCGCAGCCGGTAGCGGGTGATGGCTGAGCCGACAGTCCGCCAGTTGATTGAGGACGGCGCAATCTCCGGCGCGCCTTCATGCCAGCCCGCAAAGATGCGGATGCGCTGTCGGCTCAGATAGCCGGGGTCTTTCCGCATCTTCGGCACAATTTCTTTGCGGACGATGGAAGGCGGCACGGTCCAATAGGGATTGACCTCGATATAGGTCATAGCATGACTGAAGACCGGAGTTTTGTTGTAAATCTCTCCGACGATCACCGGCATGAGCAGCTCGGTCTCCTCGTTGTTCATGCTGGTCAGGGTGAAGCCCGCGATGTTGACCAGAATGCGGCGGCCTCCGAGCTGATGCGGCAGCCATCGCCAGCGTTCAAGGTTGAGCCGGATTTTGCTGATATGGTCCCGCACCGGGATGTTCAGCGCATTCAGGGTGATTTTGCCGACGATCCCGTCCTGCTTGAGATTGTAGCGGAGCTGAAAGCGTTTCACCGCCTGAACCAGCTCGCCCTCGTAGACAGGCGGCGGCTGGCCGGGCGCGGCGGTCAGCGAAACGGGCAGGGCGGCCAGGTCGCCAGTGATCAGCAGCCGCCGGGCCAGCAGCTCCAGCCGGTGGTCGGCCACGCCCGGCTCCAGTTTTCCGCCGGGCGGAATCTGAGGCCAGCCGCCAGCCGCCTCCAGCCGCCGGTACTGCGCCAGCAGCTTTTTCAGAGTTTGGTAGGCGCGGTGCTGCGGCGCCTGCCGGGCAAGAAAATCCGCCAGATCGCTGCGGCGCAGCCCTTCGCGGACAACCTCCGCCACGTCGGTCTCGCTGTCGCTGTCGCGGACAGCGGCCAGAAGGCGGGTGTCAAGACGGGTGCTGGCCGCCCAGCCCTTGCGCATGTCGGTGATGTAGGCGTTCAGCGCCAAGGTGAGCATGACATCCAGCCGGGCCAGGCTTTCCGCGTCCCGCGCCGGGAGTAAGGCCGCGATGGCCGCTGGCCGGTAGCGGGCCGGATCCAGCCCGTCCTCCTCGGTCCTGTCCAGCACAGCCAGCAGCTCCCCGGCCCTGGCCTGAACCCCGTGTTCCGCCACCCAGAAGGGCTTCATGCCGTTGTCCATGTAGAGACTGAGCAGCAGCTGGTCCGCCTGCTCCGGTTGGCCGTGCAGGCCGGTGAAGCCGAAGCGGGCCGCAGGGCCGTCCTCGATCAGCCAGGCGAGATTTTCCTGAAGCGGCGAGAGAGCGGACGGCGGCGGGCTGTCGTTTTGCGCCAGCTCCAGCGGCAGCGCGAAGTTGCCCGGCAGCTGGGCTTGGCCGGGCAGGGCAAAAGGAAAAACTGCCGCACAATGCGCCGCAAGGCCGAGAAGGAGATGCTTGGCTTGAAGAAAAAAAAGAAGCATTGACGGGCTGGACGGCGGTCAGAAAAAAAAAGCGGCGCGGCGCGCTGCATCACGGCAAGAAATTTAAACGCAAGCGAGTACAATTAATTATACTGTAAACAACGACGAAGCGCAAGCCTTCTTGCGTCTCCGCCTGCTTCCTGCCCGAAAATTGCCTGCTGCTTTTTTCAGCGTTCGGGATTATGATGAGGCCGAAAGAACAGCCTGATTTAAAAACAGCACAGCGGAGGAAGAAATGATCAATAAAGTGATTTTAATCGGCAATCTCGGAGGAGACCCTGAGCTGAAATACGTTCAGGACGGCACAGCGGTGGCAACCTTCAATGTCGCCACGTCTGAACGGTGGAAGGGCCAGGACGGCCAGATGAAGGAGCAGACCGAGTGGCACAGGGTTGTCGCTTGGCGGCGGTTGGCGGAAACCTGCAATGAATACTTGCATAAAGGCTCCAAGGTCTATATTGAGGGCAAGCTCCAGACTCGGAAATGGCAGGACAAGGACGGTCATGACCGCTGGACCACTGAAGTGGTTGCCAGAGACGTGCAGTTTCTGACACCCAAAGGCGGCGAAGGCGGAAGCTACGGCGGCGATCCCGGCCCGGCTGCCGGAGGGCCTCCTGGCGGTTATGAATCCTATTCCGGGGGCACCACCGGCAGCGACGTGCCGTTTTAATGGTGAGCATCAAGCGAAGCCAAGGCGGTTGAGCGGAGCCGAAACCGCCGCCGCCTTCGGCTTCGCTCAGGCAGCGGCAGTGGCTTGATTTCAGGGCGGCGGACGGCAGCGTCCCGCCGCCCTTGCTCTTTTCATGCCGGGCATGGACAAATGCCGAACTGTTCTTATAGTATTTTCTGCCGGAAGGGCGCGAAACTGACTGAACAGAACATATCCAAGAATTGCCATGGAATACTATAAGATATTAGGCGTTGACAAAACAGCGTCGGCTGATGTGATCAAAAAAGCCTACCGCAAGCTGGCGGTGAAATATCACCCGGACAAAAATCCGGGCGATAAGGAGGCCGAGGCTAAATTCAAGGAAATCAGCGAAGCCTACGCCGTGCTCTCGGATGAGAAAAAGCGAAAGGAATATGACATGTACGGTGCGGCTGGCTTCCAGCAGCGCTACTCGCAGGAGGATATTTTCCGCAATTTCGACCTCAACGACATCCTCGGCCAGTTCGGCTTCGGCGGAGGAGGAGGCGGACGGACAAGTTTCCGTTTTGGCGGGGAAGGAGGCGGCAGCCCCTTTGATTTCTTCAGCCAGGCCGGAGGAGGCTGCGGCGGGGGCGGCTGCCGGACGCAGCAGGCGGCCAAGGGCGAGGATCAGACCTATGAGCTGTCTGTCACCTTGGAAGAGGTGCTGCACGGCGCGGAAAAGACTGTCAGCCTGCGGCGCGGCGGCGCGGCGGAAAACGTCTCGGTCAAGGTGCCCAAGGGCATTGAGAGCGGCAAACGGCTGCGCCTGAGCGGCAAAGGCGCGTCCTCGTCGAACGGCGGCCCGCCCGGCGATCTCTATCTGAAAGTGACGGTGCTGCCGCACGAGCAGTTCATCCGCGACGGTGACAACCTGATCATGGAGAAAAAAATCGCCTTCAGTGAAGCCTGCCTCGGCGCGACGGTGGAGATCACCACCTTGGACGGCAAGGTCTTCAAAATCAAGGCGCCTGCCGGGGTGCAGCCTGAGGCCAAACTGCGGATCAAGGGGCAGGGCCTGCCGTCCGGGCCGATCGGCGAGCGCGGCGACCTGTACGTAAAAATGCTGGCGCAGGTGCCGAAGCAGCTCACCGGCGAGCAGGAGCGGCTGATCAAGGAGCTGGCGCAGGCCGGGCTGTGACCACGTCCGGCAGCGGCAGGAAGGCGGGCCTCCTGCCGCAGGTGCAGGTCATTCAGGCCGCGTGAAGCGGCTTTTTTTCCTTTTTGATCCTGATGATTCTCGACAGGCCGTAGTTGACTGTTTTGACCTCAACGTCAGCATAGCCCATTCTGTTGATGTGCTGAATGTATTTCTCAATCGGGAAATACACCCGGAAGCCGAGCTTGCGCTCAACCCGCTGCAGAAAATCATAGTCAGCGAATTTCCGCAATGCCTTGCGCTTGCTGAAGTGGTTGACAATGATCAATTCGCCGCCGTCTTTGCAGACGCTGAAGGCTTTCTCCAGCAGAGCCTCCGGGTTCGGCGTGACAGACAAGACGTACATGATGATCACTTTGTCAAAGTGGTTCTGCTGAAAGGACATTTCTTCAGCATTCTCAATCTTCAGCTGGACATTGGTCAGCGCATAGCGGTTCACCCGCTCTTTGGCCTTTTCCAGCATTTCTTTGGACAAATCAATGCCGACGATGTCCACTGTCCGTGGATACTTGGTCAGACTGATGCCGGTGCCGACTCCGACTTCCAAAATTTTCTCGCTGCCGTTGAGCGAAATCATCTTCAAAGCCTCGTTGCGTCCGTTCTCAAAAACCAAGCCGAATATCTTGTCGTACACAGCCGAGTATTGATTGTACACCTTTTCGATGCTGTACTTGTTCATGATGATATGGTGTTGTTGTTTCGCGCTGCCTCTGACCGCCCCGCCGGGGGCGGCGGCGGCATTTCTGTCTGCCGGTCAATATAATGAACCGGGCTGACAATAGCAATCTTCAGATTTTTTCCGCCCGCTCTCCAGCCGCGCCTCTGTGCCGCCGTCCATCCTCCGGCAGCAGAAATTTCTTGTTGCCCCGGTCATTCTGATGGTATTTTTTCAAACGCTGCGCCAAGGCAGCATGACTTTTTTCACGGAGGCGGCCATGGACGCGACACTCTTTCTGCGCACCGGGCGGACGGCAAGGCGCATGTCAATTTTCATAAGCGGTGGTGATTGATGCGCACCTTCTGCCGCATTTTTTTGGCCCTGCTTCTGCTCATCAGCCTTGCCGCCGCAGGCTGGCTCGCGCACTATGTTCTCACGCCCAGCCCCGGCAGCGGCGAGGTGATTGTTGACATCCCGAAAGGCGCGGGCAGTCGGCAGATCAAAACGCTGCTCGGCGAAAAGGGGCTGATCAAAGATGACATCCGTTTTCTCGTCCTGCTGCGCCTGCTGCGGGAGATTGAGAAACAAGACCCGCCCACGCTGCGGGCCGGAGAATTCAGCCTGCCGCTCGGCCTGAACCCGCTGGAGCTGATCCGCTTCCTCCACAACGCCAAGCCGGTGCAACACCGGGTGACAGTGCCGGAAGGGCTGACAATGGCTCAGATTGCGGAAATTTTCGCCAAAGAAGGCTGGGCGGATGCCGCTGTCTTCCTCCAGCTCTGCCAAGACCGCGACTTCATCCGCAGCCTCGGTGTGGAGGCGGACTCGCTTGAAGGCTACCTTTTTCCGGAGACCTACAGCTTGGTGCGCGGCGAGATTGACGAGCGCGGCATCATCAGTGCGATGACGCGGCGTTTTCTGGCGGTCTGGCAGGAGCTGGACGCAGGGGACGACCGGGGCCTGAGCCGCCACCAGCTCGTCACATTGGCCTCGATTGTCGAAAAGGAGACCGGCAGTGCCGGGGAGCGCGACCGCATCGCCGGAGTCTTTTTCAACCGGCTGCGGACAGGGATGCGCCTGCAATCCGACCCGACCACCATTTACGGCATCAAGGATTTCAACGGCAATCTGACCAAAGCTGATCTGCGGGCGGCGACCCCCTACAACACTTATGTGATCAGCGGCCTGCCGCCGGGGCCGATCTGCAATCCCGGCAAAGCGGCTTTGAAAGCGGCCTTGCGCCCGGCTGAGGCCCCGTATTTTTATTTTGTCTCCAGAAACGACGGCAGCCATCAGTTCTCCCGCACGCTGGAGGAGCACAACCGGGCGGTGCGGGAATATCAAAAAAAGCGGAAGGATTGAATGCCGAAAATCTGACGCGCTCTTTCAGAAGCCGCCTGCTGCTTCAAAGTTTGCTGAAAATCACTGCCGGATTGCCGTCAATGTCGAACAGAGTCAGTGTGCGGCCTTCAACCCGGAAGGAAAGCGCAGTGTAGAATGCGGCCATGAACTGGCCTTCCTGTTCCATGACCAGTTCAGAAGGACATTGTCTGGTCTCCATTGTGATCATTTCAAAGCTGAAGCTGCGGCTGGCCGACGGCGCGTCGCAGCGGGCCTGATAGCTGTTGCAGCCGCCGGAGCCGCTCATCAGGCCGTCCGCGCTGAAGGCGGCGGTCAGCATTCTGCCTTGGCGTACCACATCTTTCATGCCGCCGAGACCGTCGCTGCAGCTGACCGCCTGCCACATCGTTCCCCGCAGCTCTTGGCTCTGCGCCTTGAACACCGCCGCCGCGCGGCCTGCGCGGTCTTGCAGCGTCAGCCTGCCGCCGGTCAGAGTGAACGAGGCGGCGGCCTTCAAGGCTTCCGCAAACCGCCGCTCCTGCTCCATCAGTTCCGGCGGCTGACAAAACCGCTTCGTCAGCATGACCTGCTTCAGGTGGATCTGCCCCGCTTGCTCCTCGACATAAGGGCCGAAATAGCTGTTGCAGCCCGCTGTTCCTTTTGCTTGGCCGTTTTCAAAATACAGCGTGACAGGTTTGTCAGTCTGCGCCGCTTGGCCGCGCAGGCTTTCCAGCAGCCAAACTGTGCCGTCCAGCGCCGGGCTGAGGGCTGGAGCAGCTGGCGGCTGCGGCGTTGCGGCAGGCCGGGGCTGCTGCTGCTCCTTTTCTTTCTGAGAACAGCCGCCGGTCAGCAGGACAGCGGCCAGAAACAATGCCGCCGCCGGATTGCGCAAGGAAATAAACTTGTTGTTTTGCATCACCATGTTATCGGAAAATGTCGAAAAACATCAGGGGCGGGGCGGCTCCTGCCGGGAGAGCAGCGGCCCGCCGCCGGAGAACTCACGCTCCATCTGCTGCTGTATTTTCTGCGACCGTTCCGAGAAAAGCAATTTCTGCATGGCCTGAATCCGCTCCAGCAGATTGTCCGGCTGATTGTGCCAGAGCGGCGCGCCGGTGGCCATGTCCCGGAGGCGCAGCTCAAGGAAATTGCGCGAGCAGTTGGTGACTGTCGCGGCAAGGATGTTGTTCTCGGTCAGGCCGGTGGCAAAGCGCGCGCCGGAAACGACAAGCTGATCACCCGGCTTGAAGGCGAACTGGTCGGGATGGTTGTCGGCGTACCACTGCGGGCAGACATGAACCAGATACTGGTTGGCGAACATGTCCTTGGCGAAGAGATGCAGGCCGATGCCGCCGCTGCTGGGATTCTGCAAGGTGTTGACGCTGTCCACCCAGACCATGACCCGCAGCAGGGAAAATGGATCGTATCTGCCCATCATCATGTCCATCTGCGCCGCTGCGGGCGGCGGGCCGAAAAAGACAGCGGCAAGAAGGGCGGCGGAGAACAGGAAAACGCGCGGCATGGGAAAAATCCGGTCAAGGGTTGCGGGGACACGATGTGGTGTTATACAAAATTCACTGGAAAAAACAAGCCGGAAGAAAGGGCGGCGGGCGATTCCTTCCGGGTTCTGTTGACAGAGGCGGGACAATTTTCTATAACTACAAAGCGCGTGAAAACAAGGGCCGCAAGGCCGCCGCGCCTTCCCATCCCCACTCACAACTCTTGCAAGGAGACATGCCAATGAACACCAGATTCCTTCCTGCCGCCGCGCTGCTGGCCCTGCTGCTCGCCGTCGGCCCTGCCGCCGCTGCGGATGAGACCAAACAGGCCGCTGAAACTGCCGCTCCAGTCCAAAAAGCGGTCAAAGGCAAGGTGCTGGAAGTGCTGTCCGGGGCTGGCTACACCTATCTGCTGATTGAGGACGGCCAAGAAAAAATATGGACGGCCATCCCGGAAAGCAATGTTGCGGTCGGCCAGACAGTCGTCGCGCAGCCGGGCATGGTGATGAAGGGCTTCGAGTCCAAAGCGCTGGGCAAGCAATTCGACAGCATCGTCTTTTCGTCCGGCTTGGTTGACGAAGCTGCCGCTTCCGCTATTGAAGGCGGCACGCCGAGGCTGGCCGCCCAGCCCGACGCGCCGGTGGATGACGCGACCTTGGCAGCCATGTCCGGCGGCTCGACTAAGGCGGTGGTTCCGGCCAAAGACGAGCTGAAAGTGGAGAAGGCTGAGGGCGAGACTGGCCGCACTGTGGAGCAGTGCTTCAGCGAGAGGGAGCAGCTCAACGGCAAGACCGTGCGGGTGCGCGGCAAGGTGGTCAAGTTCACCCCGCAGATTATGGGCAAGAACTGGATTCATCTTCAAGACGGCAGCGGCGATCCGACAAAGAACACGCATGATCTGGTTGTCACCACCTCGGAGAAGGCGGACAAGGATACGGTGGTCGTGATTGAAGGTGTTCTCAGCAAGGACAAAGACTTCGGCGCGGGCTACCGCTACGAGGCAATCATCGAGGATGCCAAGATCATCAGCAAATAGCCGTCCGTCCAGCCCGCCGATGATCAATCCGGCCCGGCTTGGCTTTGATTTTGACGGGGTCATCGCTGACACCGCAGAGGCTTTTCTCCGTATCGCTTGCAAGGACTACGGCCTCTGCGGCTTCCGGCTGGAGCATATCACCCGCTTTGAAGTTGAGCATTGTCTTGACATCCCTGCCGAGCTGGTGGCGGAAATCTTCACTCAAATCCTCCGCGATTCCATCGGCGTGGGCCTGAAGCCCATGCCCGGCGCGCTGGAGGTGCTCACCGAGCTGGCCGAGCAAGGCGGCGTGACGGTGATCACCGCCCGCCCGCTGCTGAAGCCGGTGCTCGACTGGTTCGCAGAGCACCTGCCGCCTGCCGTCACTGGCTCTGTCCGGGTGCTGGCGATGGGCGACCACGACGACAAGCCTCGTCATATACTGGCCCACGGGCTGGACAGCTTTGTTGACGACCGGGCTGAAACCTGCCAGCAGCTGCACGCGGCAGGCATTCAACCCTTGGTTTTCCGCCAGCCGTGGAATAGGGATTGCCGTCATCTGCCCGCAGTTAGCTCATGGCAGGAAATCCGTTCTCTCTGCCTTCAGAAAGGAGTTTGACATGCGATGCAGCAGCTGCGGTCACGAGATGCCCGCTCACCGCAATCCTGTGCCGACCGTTGATATTATCATCGAGCTGGAACAGGGCATAGTCCTGATTGAGCGCCGGAACCTGCCGCATGGCTGGGCCTTGCCTGGCGGCTTCGTTGATTACGGCGAGAGCTTCGAGCAGGCAGCTGTGCGCGAGGCCAAGGAGGAAACCGGTCTCGATGTGACGCTGATCCGCCAATTTCACACCTACTCCCGCCCTGATCGCGACACTCGGCTGCATACTGCTTCCACCGTCTTCATTGCCAAGGCCGAGGGCGAGCCACGCGGTTTGGATGACGCGGCGCAGGCAGGCATCTTCCGCCAGGACACTCTGCCGCCGCTGGCCTTTGACCACGCCCAGATTCTGGCCGACTACTTCAGCGGGACGTATTGAGCCTGCGCCATACTATCTGTTTTGACTCTCCGACAGCCTCTTCTCTTTTTCACAGCTTTCCTCCTTTATTTCGTCTTCGGTGCTGGCTGGCAGGAACCAGCCAAGCTGACCCTGCGCGGCCACGCTGCTGACGGCGCAATCATTACCGTGCGCTGGGACAGCGGTGCAGGGTACAATCCCTATGAGCAGCGGGTTTTTCACCTGAACGCCACCAGCGGGCAAGAGGACGGCCTACTCCGGGTGGTCATCGGTGCGACAGGCCGTCGCTATCCTGCCTCGCAGAGCAAGGACGTGGTCTGCGAGGCAGTGATCGTGGACGGCAAAGCCCTCGATCTCAACGCCCTAGCTGGAGCCAAGCCGCTGCTCTCCAACGGGGTGTTGCGCTTCAACAAGTCGCAGCAGCTTACCTTCCGCATCAACGCGCTGTCGCAGCTCGGCTTCCGCTTTCGCACTGACACCAGCTCCGGCATAGCTTTCGTCGAGATCAACGGCAAGAGGACAGAGCACAACCTGTACATGGCCAACGAGGCGGCCAAGTCCAAGCAGCTTGACCACTGGCTGTTGCGGCCTAACGGTGCCTTTGCTGTGGAGGTCGACCTGCCCCGTTATCCGGTGCGCGAGCTGGAGCTGCTCAACAGCCGGGCCAGCCGGTCAGTATGGCTGCTGGCTGCGGAGCTGCGCGGCAGGAACCGCGCCGCTGACCTGCTACAAGGCCAGCCACAGGCCTTAGGCCAAGTCCGCTTGCACAATGTGTTGGACAAGATGCGGGTTTACTTCCGTCCACTTCAGTTTGCCCAGCAGCTCTGCTTCGCCTTGCTGTCCGCCTGGCTGCTCACTGCCCTGCTCCGCTTCGCCAGGACGCTGCATGGCGGCCTCTTAGCCGAGCAGCGCTATTGGTTCTGGCTGATGCTCGCCACGGGCCTGACGGTATTCGGCACCTGGCTTGCCGCGTTCTGGCCCGGCGTAATCTCCGTGGATTCGATGAAGATATGGCGGGCGGCTCTGCTGCCGGATGTCTATCTCAACGACCATCCCTTCCTCAATGTCATCCTCTACAAATACCTGCGCCACATCTGGAGCAACCCGGCTGTGGTGCCGCTGGCACAGGTGCTTCTGAGCAGCTTGCTGCCCGCGTGGTTCGGCTTCTGGATCTTCCGTCAGGGCGCGCCGCTTCCCCTCGTGCTGCTCTGGCTGCTCCTCGTGTTCAGCTCGGTCTCGCTCGGCGTATATAACACAGTGCTGTGGAAGGACATTCCCTTTGCCTTGCTGGTTGTCTTCTGGGCCTGCATACTGGTGCGGATGCGGGCAGAACGACCGCTGCAATGGACCAAGCAGCGGGCCTGCGCCCTGCTCCTACTGGGCTTGGCTCTGGGCTTGATCCGCCACAATGGCTTGGTCTATCTCGCCGTCTTGCCCGTGCTGCTTCTGCTGCTGCGATTAGTGCCGCTACGGAAAGCCCTGCTTGTTTTCACCGCGCTGCTGCTGATCGCGGGCAGCGGCCTTGCCGGGCTACACCTTGCAGGCAAGACCGGCGGCTTCAGCTTTCTCAGTCAAGAGCTGCGCAAGTACAGTCGCCGCCTCTCGATCCAAGGCATTGCCGACGACGCGCAGCAGCTTCGCCGTCAGTACATGACCGTGCTGAACATCAATCAGACCGGCCAGCAGTGGGACAAGTTCCACCACTATTTCCAAGACCGGGAAGCCTGGTGGTTCCTCCGCCTCTCTTGCTGGTGGGATGTCCACCCCTACCAGCAAGCCAGCCCTCCTTTCCCGAACTTGCATAAGGCTGGCCTACGAGTGTATGAAAAGAGCTATCAGCCACCGTGGGTCTGGCTCTCCTGGAACCCTGTCTGGCTGCTGGCCCTGCTGCCGCTGTTGCCGCTCCTCTTCTACTGGCTGCCGAACAGCGCCGTCCTGAGCGCAGTCCTGCTTGCCGGGGCACTGCCCTTGGTCTATCTCCGCATCTTCAACTGGCGCTACTACTACTTCCTTTATCTCGGCCTGCTCTATCTGCCTGCCTTTATCCTTTCTGACATGGCTGTTCTGCTGCGCAGGAGTCCACGCATGGAGCGCCTCGCGGCCTCGCTGCCGCCGGGCTGACCCTCCATAAGGCACAGCGTCGGCAGGCTGTGGCTGATGAAACGCATGAGGATGCTGGAGTGCGCAGTTTTTGCTTGATTTTTACCGGAAGGCTGGTAAGGTGAGCATCCGCTCCGGATGAATCAGATTTCTTGCATAAGCCGCGAATTGAGAACGCCATGCGAAAAAAAACAGCGGAACGCCGTTTCAAAAGAATGCTGCTGGCATTGGCGTGCTGCTGGACGCTTCTGCTTGCGGCCCTGTTTCTGTGGAACACGCGGCATCTGAAAGAAGCGGCGCTGACGCTGGCGGAAAGCAATGCCAGAATGTTCTGGCAGAAAGACATGCTCTACCGCATGTGGAATCTCTCGCATGGCGGGGTCTATGCGCCGGTGACAGAAGACACGCCGCCCAATCCGCACCTTGATGTGCGGCAGCGGGATGTCATGATTTCCGGGCGGCCTTACACTTTGCTGAATCCAGGCTACATGTTCAGGCAGGTCGCCGAGCTGGGCAAGGAGCTGACCGCCATTCAGGGGCGGATCACCGGTTTTGATCCGAAAGGGCCGGACAACGCGCCGAACGGCTGGGAAATCAAGGCGCTGCTCTCCTTTGAGCGCGGCGCGCAGGAATACGTGGAACATGCGCAGGATGACGGAAACCCTGTGCTGCGGTTCATGCGGCCGATTGAGACAGAGCCGAGATGCTTTTCCTGTCATCATGAGATCAACATGCCGGGCAAAGTGAAAGGCGGGATCAGCATCGTCATGCCGACGGAGAAATATTTTCTTCAGCACCGGAAGAACGCGGAGAAGCTGCTGGCCGCCTTCCTGGCGATCTGGCTCGCCGGCAACGCCATGATCTGCCTGATGGCCAGAGTCATTCAGGAAACGCTGCGGAAGCTGCTGCAAAGCGAAGAGCAGCAGCTGGCCATTCTGGAGACGATGGACAGGGTCGGAGTCGGCCTGCATGTCGTTGACAAAGCCTTCCGTGTGCATTACGCCAACAGAACGACTGAGAAATGGTTCGGATATAAAGCCGGCTCCTTGTGCTTCAAGGCAGCTCACGGCAAAGACGCGCCGTGCGCCCTGTGCGGGCTTGAGCAGGTCATTGACCAGAAAGAGACGGTGCATCATGAGCTGCGCTGGCATGACAAAGTCTTTGAAGTGGTCGCCGCCCCCATTGTCACGCAGGACGGCGTTCCGGCAAAGCTGGAGGTCCGGCTTGAGGTGACGGACCAGAAGCGGATCAAGGAGGAGGAGCGCAAGGCGCAGGAGCTGCGCAAGGCCAAAGAGGCGGCTGAGGCGGCGACTGCCGCCAAATCCATTTTCTTGGCCAACATGAGCCACGAGATACGGACACCGATGAATGCGATCGTCGGCATGTCCAAGCTGGCGCTTGAAACGCAGCTCGACCCGGAGCAGCGCAATCTGATCTCCAAAGTGCAGGCCGCTTCAGAATCGCTGCTCGGCATCATCAACGACATTCTCGATTTCTCCAAGATTGAATCCGGCAAGATCACTCTGGAGGAGACAGACTTCCGGCTCCAGGACGTGCTGGAGCGCATGACCGCCCTGCTTCAGATCAAGGCCGAGGAAAAGGGCCTGCTGCTGCATGTCGAGAGCGCGCCTGACGTGCCGGAAGCGCTGCGCGGCGATCCGCTGCGGCTGGGGCAGGTGCTGCTCAACCTTGGCGGCAACGCGGTCAAATTCACCTGTCAGGGCCGGGTGGACATCCGGGCGGAGCTGGCCGGGCAGCAGGCTGACGGGCTGCGCCTTCTGCGTTTTTCAGTCACCGACACCGGCATCGGCATCAGCCCGGAGCAGATGGGGCGCATCTTTCACGCCTTTGTGCAGGCGGACAGCAGCACGACGCGGCAGTACGGCGGCAGCGGTCTGGGCCTGGTGATCAGCCAGCAGATCGTCAGTTTGATGGGCGGCGAGATCACGGCGGACAGCGAGCCGGGGCGCGGTTCCTGTTTTCAGTTCACAGTGCCCTTCGCGCCGGGAAGCGCGGAGCGGCTGGCCTTGCATGAGTCGGAACAAGTAGCCGAAGCGGCGGAAAAGCTGCTTGCAAGGCTGGAAGGAAAACGGCTGCTGCTGGTGGAAGACAACGCCTTCAACCGCGAGCTGGCGGCCATAGTGCTCAAACGGAAAAAGCTGACGGTCTTCCATGCGGAAAACGGGCAGGAGGCCTTGGACTTCCTCCGCTCTGAAACAGTTGACGCGGTGCTGATGGACATTCAGATGCCGGTCATGGACGGTTATGCCGCCTGCCGGGAGATTCGTAACATGCCGCAGCTTCAGCAGCTTCCGGTCATCGCCATGACCGCGAACGTCATGGAAGGCGACATGGAGAAAAGCCGGGCCGCAGGCATGAATGACCATCTCGGCAAACCGCTGGACGAAAAGAAGCTTTTCGCCTGCCTGGCCAAATGGCTCAATGCAGCCGCCGCACCTGCTGCGCAATTTTTTTAATCCGGCTGCACGGCGCCAACCATGCCCGGCGGCACCTTAATTCCCTGATCCAGACGCGCTGCCAACACCGCATCCTTGCGGCAATGTCTGATGAACACTTCGCGTTCGTCAGTCTGATTCTTTTCCACGTCGTTTCAGTCTCAGGCAACTGCACTCTGCCCAACTTCATCTTGGCCGGAATCGGTTGACAACATTTTTCCGGGCAGGTATCGTTTCCATTTCTCAACCACTTGCCTTTTCAATATCACAGAAGAATTGCTGATCATGCCCATCACCCGCCTGCACCGCCGCCTTGACGCGACCCGCGCTTACTGCTTCAACATTGAATCCACACGCCCGCTGACTGCCGAGGAGCTGCGCCGCCTGCGCCTGCTCCTTGCGGATGGCTTCATTGCCGAGACGGTCTCGCTTGAGCCGGTGCTGACTGGCGGGCGTGTGGTCGAGGTCGGCCCGCGCCTGAACTTCGCCACTGCCTGGTCATCCAACCTCGTCTCCATCTGCCGGGCCACCGGCTTGGATTGCGTCACCCGCGCCGAGCGTTCCCGCGTGTATGTCGTGCCGGAAGGCGAGGACATGGCCGCCTTCATCGCTGCACACCACGACCGGATGACCGAGTGCCACTACTCGTACCCGCTGACCAGCTTTGAGACCGGCATCAAGCCAGAGCCGGTGTACGAGGTTGACCTGCTCGGCAAGGGGCCGGACGCGCTGCTCAACCTGCCCGGCATCTCGATGGACGAGCGCGACCGCCAGTTCTACTACGACTACTTTGTCGGCAAGCACCAGCGCAACCCGACCATCGTCGAGATTATGGATCTCAACAACGCCAACTCCGAGCACTCGCGGCACGGCTACTTCCGGGGGCGGCAGGTGGTGGACGGCGTGGAGCAGGACGGCACGCTCTTCGATGTGGTCAAGGCGACGCTGAAGGCGAACCCGAAAGGCTCGCTGGTGGCCTTTGGCGACAACTCCAGCGTAGTTGCCGGGCATGATATTACGACCTTGCAGCCGGAGCAGCCGGGCCAACCCTCGCCGCTGCGGGCGGTGGATGTGCGCTTTCATCCCCTGCTGACCGCTGAGACGCACAACTTCCCCACCGGTGTTGCTCCCTTTCCCGGCGCAGAGACCGGCACCGGCGGGCGCATCCGCGACGTGCAAGGCACGGGCAAGGGCGGCTTTGTCATGGCAGGCACGGCGGGCTACTGCGTGGGCAGCCTGCACATTCCCGGCTACGAGCTGCCCTGGGAGCAGCACCATCCTTGCCCGTCCAACCTTGCCTCGGCCCTGACCATCGAGATCGAGGCCAGCAACGGCGCGTCCGACTACGGCAACAAGTTCGGCGAGCCGCTGATTCAGGGCTTCACCCGCTCCTTTGACCTGCGCGTGGAGGGCGGCGAACGCTGGGGCTGGCTCAAGCCGATC